>NZ_JABXFH010000010.1:0-151618 GCF_013372745.1 Janthinobacterium sp. BJB401
CGCAAACATACGCGCTACATCGTCTTGGTGCATACTGATATTTTCCAAATCAAAGGAAAAGCCATGGACCCGATTTCGCGCGCAACCGTGCCCAACACCATCCCGGCCACGTCCCGCGTGGGCGAGACGGTTCCGCTGGCGCCGCTGGCACCTGCACTGCCCGTGCCGTCCTCCGGCGCGGCGGCGGCCCTTGCCATCCTGTCATCGACCCAGGTCGATATCTCCCCGCTGGGCCAGTTCCTGTCCGGCGTGGCCTTGTCGCGCCGGCAATTGCTGGCCTTGCAGGGCGCCACGGAGGAAGCTAGGGCAGCCAATACCCCCGTGAATGTCAATGACGACTTGCTGGCACTGGCGCGGCAGCTGACGGAATCGTTCGCCCAGCTGCAAACGAGCGGCATCGACGCCAGCCAGCTGGCGACGGCCGGCGACACGCCGGGCAGCCTGGCGCAGCGCTACGATTTGCTGTCGGGCGATGGCACGACGGATGCGGCCGCCGCGCTGGCGCAGGACGGCAGCTTGCTCACGCAAGCGCAGCTGGCCCGCATCGGCATCGATCTGCGCAATGAAGATGTCGATGCGATAACGTTGCAGGCCGCGTATGCAGCCGACAGCAATGCCACCCTGGACGCCTTGCAACAGGGAACGGACGTGCTGGCGCAGGTGGGTGCCGTGCTGGCCCGGCAGCAGGGCGCGCCGCTGGCGGCCAGTGTCGAGGCGGATTTGACGGGCGAAGCACTGCCGTCCAGCGCCGAGCCGGCCACGCAGGCCGTGCAGCCGCAGGCCATCGACGAGGCGCCGCCGCAGACGATCGCCATTGCGCAGCGGCAGCTGGAACTGCAGCAGCAACTGGAAGCGGAAGAGCTGAACCTGGACTTGCAGGAGCTGTGGCCCCAGCCTTCGACGCAAGCCGCCGATGCAGCGGAACTGCTGCAGACGCAGCGCGCGGACAATCAGCGCGTCAATACTCATCGCCTGGAGGCCGAACGGCTGGACAGCGAACGGATCAATACCGATCAGCAGGCGCAGCAGCAGGAAGCAGAACGGGTGGACGCGCTGCGCCAGGGACAAGTGCAGCAGCAGGGCTTGCAGCAGCGGGCGCAAGCGGCGGCGGACGATGCGGCGCGGGCGCAGCTGGCCGCCAGCGACGCGCAAATGGCGGCCCAGGCGGCCAGTGACCGGGCGCAGTCGCTGGCGCGCGCGGCGCAGGGGCAAGCCGATGCGGGCCTGGCGACGGCGCAAGCCCAGCTGGCACAGAAAAATGCCCAGGCGCAAGAGCTGGCCGCGCAAAACGCGGGCATGGCCGTGCCGCCGCCTTCGTCGCAAGATCCGTCCGTGGCGGCAGCCATCGCCGCCTATAACCTGAACAATGCAGCCTTGAACCCCGGCTTGATGAACCGGCCATTGCCGGCCAGTGACTCGCGCCTGCCGCTGGTGGCGCCCGTCGCTGCTGTGGAGCCCGTCAAGCCCGTGCCTAAAATCTAGGACAGCAGGGTCGCGTCCAGGGTGATGTTGGCTTTCAGCAGCTTCGACACGGGGCAGCCGGCCTTGGCCTTGGCCGTCAATTCATCGAACTTCGCCTGGTCGGCGCCGGGGATCTTCGCTTTCAGGATCAAATGGACGGCCGTGATGGCGAAACCGTCGTCCACCTTGTCGAGGGTCACTTCGGCCGTCGTTTCCATCTTTTCCGCCGTCAGGCCCGCTTCGCCGAGAATCAGCGACAGGGCCATGGTGAAGCAGCCCGCATGCGCGGCGCCGATCAATTCCTCGGGATTGGTGCCTGGCTTGCCTTCGAAGCGGCTGGCAAAGCCGTAGGGATATTCCTGCAAGGCACCGCTGCGCGTGCTGATGGCGCCCTTGCCATCCTTGATGCCGCCTGACCAGATGGCCGATCCGTTGGTTTTCATATTGCCGCTCCTGTGTGGGGTGTCGCTGCGAGTGGGGTATCAGCGCCGTGGCGGTGACTGACTGACTGATCTTATGCTCTTTGCAAGGCCGGCGGCGCGCGCCTTGCCGCCGCCGTGTGCCCAGGATCGGGGAAGCGGCGCTTTGTGATGCAGACTGCGGCATCCGTGCCGCAAAGCTGTCTTATTTCAGGTCTGCAAGCGCTAAATCCTTTAAAATAGCAGGTTATAAGAAAATTCCCGGAAATCTGAGGAATATTCGCACTTGATGTTGCAGTTTTTAGTTTCACTAACAACGCCCGGCAAAACCGACGCGCAGCAGGTTTCGCCAGGCGTCATAAGAGGATGAACAATGTCTATTTCAAGCACCGAAGAGATCGTCGCTGAATTACGCGCCGGCCGCATGGTGATACTGGTCGATGAAGAAGACCGGGAAAATGAAGGCGATCTGGTGCTTGCCGCCGATTTCGTGACGCCTGAAGCCATCAATTTCATGATCACGCATGCGCGTGGCTTGGTCTGCCTGACCTTGACGGAAGAGCGTTGCGACGAGCTGAACCTGTCGATGATGACGTCGCGCAACGGCACTGCCTACGGCACCAACTTTACCGTGTCCATCGAAGCGGCCGAAGGCGTAACGACGGGCATTTCCGCCGCCGACCGCGCCAAGACCATCCAGGTGGCCGTGGCCAAGGGCACGCAGCCCAGCGATATCGTCCAGCCCGGCCATATCTTCCCGCTGAAAGCGCAAAAAGGCGGCGTGCTGATGCGCGCAGGCCATACGGAAGCCGGTTGCGACCTGACGGCCATGGCCGGCCTGACGCCCGCGTCCGTGATTTGCGAAATCATGAAGGACGACGGCACCATGGCGCGCCTGCCGGACTTGCTGGTGTTTGCCGAGCAACATGGCCTGAAAATCGGCACGATTGCCGACCTGATCCATTACCGCAGCCAGACGGAATCCCTGGTCGAGCGCGTTGCCGAGCGCACCCTGCACACGGCGCACGGCGAATTCCGCCTGATCGCCTTCCGCGACAAGCCCAGCGCGTCGGCCCACCTGGCTCTCGTGCATGGCGACCTGGCCCCCGGCCTGGAAGCGCTGGTGCGCGTGCATCAGCCCGTTTCCCTGCTGGACGTGCTGGAAAGCGAAGCGACCACCCACTCGTGGACGGTGGCCGCTTCGATGGCCGCCATCAAGCAGGCCGAGCGGGGTGTGATGGTCTTGCTGAACTGTGGCGAGACGTCGAGCGAGCTGTTTGCCCAGTTCGCCGCCCTGGATACGCCGCAAGCCAAGCCGAAAGGCCGGGCCGCCAGCATGGACTTGCGCAGCTACGGCATCGGCGCGCAAATCCTGCGCGACCTGGGCGTGAGCAAGATGCAATTGCTGGCCAGCCCCCGCAAGATGCCGTCGATGGCCGGTTTCGACCTGGAAGTAACGGGTTTTCAGTGCCATCCTGGCCAGCAGTAATTAATTAACACTATTCAGCAGCCTGGCGCATGGCGCCGCCGCTGATCACTTATAAAGAGGCATATGATGACCGTAGGAGCATACGAAACCAATTTTGCCGGCGAAGGTTTGCGCGTCGGTATCGTCCAGGCACGATTCAATGAAATCGTCGGTGGTGGCTTGCTGTCGGCATGCCTGGAAGAGTTGAGCAAGCTGGGCGTGGCCGATGAAGATATCCTGCACGTGACCGTGCCGGGCGCCCTGGAAATCCCACTGATTCTGCAAAAAATGGCGGAAACCGAGCAATTCGACGCCCTGATCGCACTGGGCGCCGTGATTCGCGGTGAAACCTACCACTTCGAGCTGGTATCGAACGAATCGGGCGCGGGCATCACGCGCGTCGGTCTCGATTACGGCATCCCCATCGCCAACGCAGTGTTGACGACCGAAAATGACGAGCAGGCGGAAGTGCGCATGCTGGTCAAGGGAGCCGAAGCGGCACGCGTGGCAGTGGAAATGGCCAATCTGGCGCAAGCGCTGGAAGAGTTGCAAGACACAGACGAGGACTAATCGTGCTTGCGCCGCAGTGTGCTGCCTGGCAGCACACCGTGGTATTCGTCACTATCTGCAGTACATACGTATTTAAAAACAGGTAACAATCATGACTGAGAAAAATTTGCTCGCCAATCCCAGCAAAAACCGCACGCCGCGTCACCGCGCGCGCGAGTTTGCGCTGCAGGGCTTGTACCAGTGGCTGCTGAACAATGAAGACGCGACCACCGTCGTGAACAATATTCGCGCGGCACACGGTTTCGACAAGGCCGATGGCGATCATTTCACGGTGCTGCTGTACGGCGCCATCAAGGATTCGCTGGCGCTGCGCGAAAGCATGGCACCATTGATCGACCGCAATATCGCGGAACTGTCGCCCATCGAACACGGCATCCTGCTGATCGGCGCTTTCGAGCTGAAGAACAACATGGAAATCCCGTACCGCGTCGTCATCAACGAAGCGGTCGAACTGGCCAAGTCGTTTGGCGGTATCGACGGCCACAAGTATGTGAACGGCGTGCTGGATAAATTGGCAGTGAAATTCCGCGAGGAAGAAGTCAACGCCAACAAGCGCAAGTGATCGAGTAAGTAGTTCCTGCGGCTGTTGCCGCAGGGCAGTAAAAAAGCCACCGGCACTTGCGTGCGGTGGCTTTTTCATTGGGTGCTATTTTCGAGTGCTGCTTTTTGGATGCCCCTGTGAGGGCTTTTAAAGGGTCACAGGCCGGCGATCTCGTTGTGAGGCAGTACTTTGATGGTGATGCCGCTTTCCGCTGCAGGGGCCTTGGCTGGCGCTGGCGTGTTCGATGCCATCACCGGCGTCGTGGTCGGTACGCGCTGGCCGGCGGACACTTGTTTCAGGCGGCGGTATTCAGCCAGCACGCGCGAGCCGTAGCCCGAGTCGGTGGCGAAGTTGGCGGCGCCCACGTAGGTTTTCAAGCCCGCTTCGACGGAACCGCCACGCGTGACGTAGTCTTTCAGGATCAGGGAGCCGACGCGGATGTTGGCGACCGGGTTCAAGGCTGCTTGTACGCCGCCCATTTCCTGGAAGCGCTCATGGTGCACTTTCGACATGACTTGCATCAAGCCTTGCGCGCCGACCGGGCTTTCCGCAAACGGATTCAAGCCTGATTCGATGGCCATCACGGCCAGGATCAGCAGCGGGTCCAGCTTGATTTCGCGGGCCGTCAGGTAAGCCGTCGAGACGAGCATATTGGTCGCATCGTTGGCCACGCGGTAGCGCTTGGAGAGCCAGTTGGTGACCCATTGCTGCTGCTTTTGCGTGCCCAGCAAGGCTTTTTCTTCCTTGCTCAGCGGCGCGTCGCTGGCGGCGGCCGTTTGCACGGAAGCGGGCGCTTCCATCAGTGCGGACAGGGCCGGTGCTTCAATGGCTTGCGCTTCCGCCATCGGCAGCGGGAACAGGCTGTGCGTCAGTTGCTTGCCCAGGTCCGGGCGGAACATCAGCAGGGCGATCAGTGCCAGGGCGGAAATGCCGAACACTGTCAGTGTGTGTTGTGCCGTGGTCAAAACGCCACGTGCTGAAATGGCTTGTGCGCGGGCGCGCAAACGCGCCAACGCTGGCTGGCCAGCCACGGTTGAAGCAGGCAATGCTGCTTCAGTGCTACGATGAGTCATAGAGTTCCCCGAAATGTCGCGTCAACAGGCAGTCCCTCCGCGGTGTCGCGGTGTTGTGGGTACTGCCAATGCCGTGCATCAGAAATATCATCGCTTCCGCCGCGTATGGATGCGTGCGAGAAACGCCGTCATTGCTTGCTTGAGCTGATCGGTCCCGTTTTGGTATTGGATCAGTCGCAATACAACTTTTACCGGGGGTAAGGCAGACGCCTTTTGAAAACACTCCTTAAAATGTCATGTGGAGCCCCGACTCCGTGAATGAAAGAGAAACGCTAAAATCAAGCTCTGGGCCGGCGTGCTCTTTCAAGTTGGGCGAATTGTAGAAGCCGTTTTATATCAAGTCAATACTAACGAATCGTTTCTTTATTACTTTTATGTCTTACTTTTTGACTTGCATTGTGCCAAAAGCCAATAAAATCAATTACTTGGCATAGATCCTTCAGCAACGGCGTCCGACGTCAAAAAAAATTAAAAACACATGAAATATTCAGATTTGCGAGATTTTATTTCTCAACTGCAACAAATGGGTGAACTTAAGCCCATTTCGACCCCCATTTCACCGATTTTGGAGATGACGGAAGTTTGCGACCGCACCTTGCGCGCAGGCGGGCCGGCCTTGCTGTTCAACAATCCAACGGGATACGCCATGCCGGTGCTGGGCAATCTGTTCGGCACCACGCGCCGCGTGGCCCTGGGCATGGGCGCGGAAGATGTGAGCGAGCTGCGCAAGATCGGCCATGTGCTGGCGCGCCTGAAGGAACCGGAACCGCCGAAGGATTTCAAGGATCTGCTTGGCCTGGGCTCGCTGGTGAAATCCGTGTGGGATATGTCGCCAAAAGAGTTACGCGGCGCGAAGTGCCAGGAAATCGTCTGGGAGGGGAACGACGTCGACCTGGCGCGCCTGCCGATCCAGCATTGCTGGCCTGGCGACGTCGCCCCTCTGATCACCTGGGGCCTGGTGATCACCAAGGGCCCGAACAAGAAGCGGCAAAACCTCGGCATCTACCGCCAGCAGGTATTGGGGCGTAATAAAGTCATCATGCGCTGGCTGGCGCACCGGGGCGGGGCGCTGGACTTCCGCGAGCACGCGATTCAAAGCAAGGGCAAGCCGTATCCGATCGCCGTCGCGCTCGGTGCCGATCCCGCTACTATATTAGGGGCCGTCACGCCGGTGCCGGACAGCCTGTCCGAATACCAGTTCGCCGGCTTGCTGCGCGGCAGCCGCACCGAATTGGTAAAAGCGATTGGCAGCGAGCTGCGCGTGCCCGCGTCGGCCGAGATCGTGCTCGAAGGCCATATCTATCCGGATGAAAACCATCCGAGCGGCTACGAGCATGCGCTGGAAGGGCCGTATGGCGACCACACGGGCTACTATAATGAGCAGGACAGTTTCCCCGTGTTTACCATCGACCGCATCACCATGCGCCGCGATCCGATCTATCACTCCACGTATACAGGCAAGCCGCCGGACGAGCCGGCCGTGCTGGGCCTGGCGCTGAACGAAGTGTTCGTGCCGCTGCTGCAAAAGCAGTTCAGCGAAATCACGGACTTCTATCTGCCGCCCGAAGGCTGCAGCTACCGCATGGCCGTGGTGCAGATCAAGAAACAGTACGCGGGCCACGCCAAGCGCGTGATGTTCGGCGTGTGGAGCTTCCTGCGCCAGTTCATGTATACCAAGTTCATCGTCGTGGTCGACGAAGACGTGAATATCCGCGACTGGAAAGAAGTCATCTGGGCCATCACCACGCGGGTCGACCCGATTCGCGACACGACCCTGGTCGACAACACGCCCATCGATTACCTGGACTTCGCCTCGCCGGTCAGCGGCCTGGGCAGCAAGATGGGCATCGATGCGACGAATAAATGGCCGGGCGAAACAACGCGCGAGTGGGGCACGACGATTGCCATGACGCCGGAAGTGAAGGCGAAGGTGGATGGGATTTGGCAAGAGCTGGGCCTGTAAGGTCAACCCAAGGGCAGATGCCGGGGTCGTACCCTCAGGGTACGACCCCAGATTTTGCTTCTGGGTTTGGCCCGGCTGCGCGGCAATTTCCCAATCTTACGCAGGTCGGTTATAATTGTCCCCGGCGGGCCCCTGCGCATCGTGGCATGGCTAACCTGGTCAGGTCGGGAACGAAGCAGCCACGGCTATTAACCATGAGTGCCGCAGATCAGGCTCGCCTCCTTCGGGAATGTTTTATCAGGATCAACAATCAAGCTGCCAAGGGCAGCTTTTTTGCTTTTACGGCCCCATTTTCTTGCTGGCCCGCAGCACTGCCGGGCTTGCCGTGTTTTCCCTGTTTCTACGTGGCCATGTTATACAATTGCTGCTTTGCCGCGTTTGCCATATTGGAATGGCCCGGCCATGAGGCTTGCGCCCGCCGCGCAGGATCACCCGCAAAATCGCATGGTAAAATCTCAGCATGTCCTATCAAGTCCTCGCCCGTAAATACCGCCCCAAGAATTTCGAGACGCTCGTCGGCCAGGAGCACGTCGTGCGCGCGCTCACGCATGCCTTGCACAGCGGCCGATTGCATCACGCCTATCTGTTCACGGGCACGCGCGGCGTCGGCAAGACGACCCTGTCGCGCATCCTGGCCAAGTCGCTCAATTGCATCGGCCCCGACGGCACGGGCGGCATCACGGCCCAGCCTTGCGGCGTGTGCGAAGCGTGCACGGCGATCGATGCGGGACGCTTTGTCGACTATATAGAGATGGATGCGGCGTCGAACCGCGGCGTCGATGAAATGGCGCAGCTGCTCGAGCAAGCCGTGTATGCGCCAAGCAATGCGCGCTTCAAGGTCTATATGATCGATGAGGTGCACATGCTGACGAACCACGCGTTCAATTCCATGCTGAAAACCCTGGAAGAACCGCCCGAGCACGTCAAGTTCATCCTGGCCACGACGGACCCGCAAAAGATTCCCGTGACCGTGCTGTCGCGCTGCCTGCAGTTCAACCTCAAGCAGATGCCGCCCGGCCACATCATCAGCCACCTGGACAATATCCTGGGACAAGAGGGCATCGCCTTCGAACAGCCGGCCTTGCGCCTGCTGGCTCAGGGCGCCCACGGTTCCATGCGCGACGCGCTGTCCCTGACGGACCAGGCCATCGCGTATGCGGCCGGCGAAGTGACGCTCGACGCCGTGCAAGGCATGCTGGGTGCGCTCGACCAGTCCTACCTGGTGCGCCTGCTCGACGCGCTGGCGCACCAGGATGGCGCCGATTTGCTGGCCGTGGCCGACGAGATGGCTTCGCGCAGCCTGTCCTACAATGGCGCCCTGCAAGACCTGGGCACCTTGCTGCACCGCATTGCGCTGGCGCAAACCGTGCCCGCCGCCTTGCCGCAGGATTTGCCGGAATACGCGGACATCGTGCGTCTGGCTGCCGCGTTTGACGCGGAAGAAGTCCAGCTGTTTTACCAGATCGCCGTGCATGGCCGCAATGAACTGGGCCTGGCGCCCGACGAATATGCGGGCTTTACCATGACCTTGCTGCGCATGCTGGCCTTTCGGCCCGGCATAGGCGGCGCCGATGGCGTGCCGGCTGCCGCGCCTGCGTCAGCTCCAGGCAACCGTCCCGCCGCCGTGGCCGCCGCGCGCGCCGCGGCAGGGGCATCGGCACCGGCCGCCCGCGCCGCCACGAACAGCGTGGCCAGCCACGCGGCCGTGACCCCGCCCGCCGTGGTGGCAGCAGCCGCCGCCAGCATGGCCCGCAGCGAAGCGCCGCCGCCACGCGCAGCGGCGCCGGCACCAGTACCGGCACCTGTAGCCGCCCCGGCGCCAGCACCAGTGCCGCCGCCTGCCGCTGCTCCCGCTGCGGCTGCCCCGGCAGCCTCGGGCGCCCCGATCAGTTCCGCCCGCGCCGCCATCAATGCGGCGCTGGAAGCGGCCCGCGCCGCCTCGAAAGGCCGTCCGGGCAGCGCGCCATCGGCGCCATCGTCGGCGCCCAAGCCAGCCGCACCTGCACCGGCAGCGGAACCTGCCGCCGTTGCGCCAGTTCCGGCTGCACCCGTCCAGGCTGCTCCGCCGCCACCGCCCGCCGCCGCGAAAGCGCCTGCGCCGTGGGACGATGCGCCACCGGTCGCCGTGATGGAAGCGCCAGCGCCCGTGCAGCAGGCACGTCCTGCCGCACCGCCGCCACAGCAGGCGCCCGCCGACGACGACTTGCCGCCCTGGGTCACCGAATTTTCCGACGACAGCGCCTCGGCTGCCGTGTCGGCGCCCGCCGCGCAAAGCAGCGAGCAGCCGGCCGTCATCATGCCGCAGCGTGCCGCCAAGCAAGCTGCACCGAGCGGACCGTATGTGATCACGCCCGTGCCGGGCCTGGACTGGGACGGCAACTGGCCGGCCGTCGCTGCCGTGCTGCCCCTGCGCGGCATAGCCCAGCAGCTGGCCGTGCAGGCCGAGCTGATCGAATGCCTGCACGACGGCCACAGCACCACGTTCCGCCTGCGCGTGCCGATCGACACGTGGCGCAGTCCGGCCAACGTGGAAAAACTGGCGGCCGTGCTGAGCGAGCGTTTCGGCCGCAAGGTCAATGTCGACACGGAACTGGGCGCCGTCTGGTACACGGCCAGCGCGGAAGCGCAGGCCCACCGCGAGGCGTGCCAGCTGCAAGCGGAAGAAACCATCGCCAGCGATCCCTTCGTGCTCGACATGAAGCGTGCATTCGACGCTTTTGTTGTGCCGGGAACGATTACCCCTGCACCGGCCGGCTCCGCCGCGCCGACCCTGCATTGATGATTAACAAAACTCATAAACTGAATTGAACGGAGCATTCTCATGATGAAAAATCAACTGGCTGGCCTGATGAAGCAGGCGCAAGCAATGCAAGACAACATGAAAAAGGCCCAGGAACAACTGGCCTTGGTGGAAGTGGAAGGCCAGTCCGGTGCCGGCCTGGTGAAAATCGTCATGACGTGCAAGAACGACGTCAAGCGCGTCTCCATCGACCCGTCCTTGCTGGCCGACGACAAGGACATGCTGGAAGACCTGGTCGCCGCCGCTTTCAACGACGCCGTGCGCAAGGCGGAAGCGACGTCAGCTGAAAAAATGGCAGGCTTGACTGGCGGCATGAACTTGCCAGCCGGCTTCAAAATGCCATTCTGATGCACTACCGCATGCGCTCGATCTGTGGCACGGGGCAGGGTTGATCCATGTCCAAGTCGCTTGAATTTTTGACCGAGGCGCTGCGGCGCCTGCCCGGCGTCGGCCCCAAGTCGGCGCAGCGGATGGCGTTTCATTTGTTGCAGCACGATAGGGAAGGCGCGGCCATGCTGTCGCGCGCCCTGTTCCAGGCCGTCGATGCCGTGCATCACTGCGGCCTGTGCAATACCTTTACCGAACACGAAGTGTGCGAGACCTGTCTCGACGAAGAGCGCGACAAGCGCTTGCTGTGCGTGGTGGAAACGCCCGCCGACCAGCTGATGATCGAGCAGACGCTCACCTACAAGGGCCTGTATTTCGTCCTCATGGGACGACTCTCTCCGCTGGACGGCATCGGCCCGAAAGATATCCACCTCGAAAAATTACTGAACCGCGCTAATGATGGCGTGGTCGGTGAAGTGGTGCTGGCCACCAACTTCACGAATGAAGGCGAAGCGACGGCCCATTACATCAGCGAAATGCTGAAGGCGCGCGGCTTGCGCGTGAGCCGCCTGGCCCGCGGCGTGCCCGTGGGCGGCGAACTGGAATACGTCGACGCGGGCACGATTGCCCGCGCGATGCTCGACCGCAGGGCAACCTGAACTGATCTCTATGACTGAACCCTCCGCGAATACTGGTCCTTTAAAAGGTATCAAAGTCCTTGAACTGGGCACCCTGATCGCGGGGCCTTTCTGCGCCCGCATGCTGGCCGAATTCGGCGCCGACGTGATCAAGATCGAGTCGCCCGATGGCGGCGACCCCATCCGTACCTGGCGGGTGCTGAAGGATGGCACCTCGCTATGGTGGTCGGTGCAGGCGCGCAACAAGAAAAGTTTAACGCTGAACCTGAAGTCGCCCGAGGGACGCGCCATCGCTCGCCAGCTGGCCCTGGAAGCGGACATCATCATCGAAAACTACCGTCCCGGCGTGCTGGAAAAGTGGGATCTCGGCTATGAACAGCTCAAGCAGATCAAACCGTCCCTGATCATGGTGCGCCTGTCCGGCTTTGGCCAGACGGGGCCGATGAAGGACTTGCCCGGTTTCGGCGCCATCGGCGAATCGATGGGCGGCTTGCGCTATGTCTCCGGCTTTGCCGACCGTCCGCCCGTCAGGGTTGGCGTGTCGATCGGCGACTCCGTGGCGGCCCTGCATGGCGTGATCGGCGCCATGATGGCCTTGCGCCACCGCGACGTGACGGGTGGGCGCGAACATGGGGAAGGGCAGATGGTCGACGTGGCCCTGTATGAATCCGTGTTCAACCTGATGGAGTCGCTGGTGCCCGAATACGACCAGGCGGGCGTGGTGCGCGAGCGCACGGGCGGCTCCTTGCCCGGCATCGTGCCCTCGAATACCTACACGACGGGCGACGGCGAAAACATCGTGATTGCCGGCAACGGCGACGCCATCTTCAAGCGATTGATGCTGGCCATGGGCCGCATCGACATGGCGGGCGACCCGCAACTGGCACGCAACGACGGCCGGGTGGCGCGCACGCAGGAAATCGACGACGCCATCGGCGCCTGGTGCGCCACGCACACCATCGATAGCGCGCTGGCCGTGCTGAAGGCGGCGGACGTGCCGGCCGGCAAAATCTACTCCGTGCGCGACATGATGAGCGACCCGCAATTCCTTGCCCGCGACATGTTCGAACAGCACCAGTTCCCCGACGGCACGCCCGTCAAATTGCCCGCCATCAGCCCGAAACTGTCCGCCACGCCGGGCAAGACCCAGTGGCTGGGGCCGACCCTGGGCCAGCACAACGACGAGGTGCTGGCATCGCTGGGGTTTGATGCGGCAGCCATTGCGCGGCTGAAGGCGGATGGGGTGGTGTAGTGGGATGATGTCGGGAAGGTAGGTCGGGTAGGTCGGATTAGCGGCGTAGCCGCGTAATCCGACGCCACCACCGGCCAAGTTAACAATGTTGTCGGCTTACGCGCTGTGCGCTAAGCCGACCTACGCAACTCACTGATACTTGTCATGCATCGATTTTTCCGCACCGCGCTTGCCCTGGCGTCTTCCGCCATCCTCCTTTCTGCCTGTGCCAGCTTCCCCCACGACGCGTCGGTCACGGGCCTGCGCCTGATCGGCGAGCAGCGCATCGCACTCAAATACGCGTTCGAGGGCACCTCGGTGGGCGGCCTGTCCGGCATCGATTACGATGCGGCCAACAACAGCTGGGTGATGGAAAGCGATGACCGCTCGGCAATCAATCCAGCCCGCTTCTACCGTGCCGCGCTGCACTACGACAGCAAGGCGTTTACGGGCGTGACCTTGAACAGCGTGCATTTCTTCACGCAGCCCGACGGCAGCCGCTATCCGAACCTGGCGCATGCAAAATTGGAGCAGGGCGACCAGGTGGCCGACATCGAAACCATCCGCGTCGATCCGCAGGACGGCAGCCTGTGGTACGGCAGCGAAGGCAACCGCAAGGTGGGCTTGCACCCATTCGTGCGCCATGCCGATAGCGGCGGCCACTACCTGGGCACCTTGCCCACGCCCGCCATGTTCAAGGTCTCGCAGGAAGCAACGGGATCGCGCAACAACATGAGTTTTGAAGCGCTGTCGTTCTCGTCGGATGGCAAGAGCTTGTGGCTGGGCATGGAAGCGGCGCTGTACCAGGATGGCCCGCTGGCCACGCCCGATAACGGCTCCGTCGTGCGCATCACGCGCCTGGACCGCGCCGGCACCGTGCTGGGCCAGTATGCATATGCTATCGAGCCGGTGGCGTCGCGGCCGGCGCCGGGCAAGGAAGCGGACAATGGCGTGTCGGAAATCCTTGCCGTCAACGATCACCAGTTGCTGGTGGTGGAGCGGGCCGGCGTGGAACATGCGGACGGCGTGTATACGAACCACGTGCGTGTGTATGCGATGGACACGGATGGCGCCACCGACATTCAGACCATCCCGGCCCTGGCGGGCGCGGCTTACGTGCCGGCGCGCAAGCGATTGTTGCTGGACCTGGAAAAGACCGGCCTGACACGGGTCGACAATATCGAAGGCATCAGCTGGGGCCCGCGCCTGGAAAACGGCCGCCGCAGCCTGGTGATGATTTCCGACGATAATTTCAACGCCCAGCAAGTCACGCAAATCCTTGCCTTCGAAGTGCTCTAGTTTCCAGGCTGGCCAGCTGGCCCCTCTGCCTGGCCAGCATGGCCGTGATCGTGTCGTGCGGCGACGGGTGGCCCAGGAAGTATCCCTGCGCCATGTCGCAGCCGTATTCTTCCAGCATCAGCAGTTGCTCGTCCGTCTCCACGCCTTCGGCCACCACCACCATTTTCAAGCCATGCGCCATGGCGATGATGGCGCGCGTGATGGCCGCGTTTTCCGTATCCTGCGGCAAGCCGGCGATAAAACTCTTGTCGATCTTCAATGCCCGCACGTCGAAGCGTTTCAAATAATTCATTGAAGAATATCCTGTGCCGAAGTCGTCGATGGACAGGTACACGCCGATGCCGCGCAATTGCTCCAGGGTCACCATGGTGGCGCGCGCATCGTCCATCAAGGTCCCTTCCGTCAATTCCAGTTCCAGCAGGCGCGCGTCGAGGCCCGTGTCGGCCAGGGCCGAGAGCACGATTTGCATCAGGTTTTCATCCTTGAATTGCTTGGCCGACAGGTTGACGGCCATGCGGATGGCCCGCCCGCCATCGTTTTGCCACGCCTTGGCCTGGTTGCACGCCGTGCGCAGCACCCATTCGCCGATGGGCACGATCAATCCCGTCTCTTCGGCCAGCGGGATGAATTCCGTGGGTGAGATGATGCCCCGTTCCGGATGGCGCCAGCGGATCAGCGCTTCCACGCCGACGATCTGCGTGCTGGGCACGTCGATCTGCGGCTGGTACAGCAGGTACAGCTCGTTGTTCTGCAAGGCTTTCCTCAAGCCCACTTCCATCTTGACGTGGCTCATGATTTCCATCGTCAGCGAAGAGCTGTACAGCTTGGCGTTGTTCTTGCCGCAGTTCTTCGCGTGGTACATGGCCGTGTCCGCATATTTGAGCAGCGAGTTGCAGTCCTCGCCATCTTCCGGATACAGCGAGATGCCGATGCTGGCCGTGACGAAAATCTCGTGCCCCTCGATCATGAAGGGCCGGCGCATGGCTTCCTTGACGCGATGCGCCACGTTCAGCGCGTCTTCCACGCGCTCCAGATCGGGTATCAGGATCGTGAATTCGTCGCCGCCCAGGCGCGCCAGGTTGCTGCCGCCGAAGACGGCTTCAAACTCGTGTTCGGCGCGCAGCACCAGGTCGCTGGGGCGGATGGTTTCGCGCAGGCGCTCGGACACCACCTTGAGCAAATGGTCGCCCACGTCGTGGCCCAGGGTGTCGTTGATGCGCTTGAAGGCGTCGAGGTCCATGAACAGCACGGCGAATTTTTTGTCGTATTCTTTCGAGCGCAGCAGCTCGCGCTCCAGCGTTTCCAGGAACGCTTGCCGGTTGGGGATGCCCGTCAGGCTGTCGCAATAGGCCAGGCGGCGGATCTGCTCTTCCGTGCGCTTGCGTTCGCTGATGTCGCGCACCAGGCCCAGCACCTCATCGGCCCCCGTCGCCACCAGGCGCGCCTCGAAATGGCGCGTGCTGTCTTCGTGCGTGAGCGTGTAGTCGACCGAGCCGATATGCTGCGTGGCCAGCACGGCGTGCGCCTGGTCCAGCAGGCGCGCGGCGATTTCGGGCGGCAGCACGTCGCGGATATGGCTGCCCACGCAGTCGGTGATGGAAAAGCCGGCGCTGGCGTCGTGGCCCTGTTCGTAGTCGAGATAAAAGCCTTCGCGGTTCAGGCGAAAAAAGGTGTCGGGGATGGCGGCCAGCACGGCGCGGTTGTGCGCGTCGGCGATGCGCAGGCGGGCGATGGCGTCGCTGGCGCGCAGCACGTACAGCACGCGGTGCCCGAGGATGGGCCAGTTGATGGGTTTGGAAATGAAGTCGGTGGCGCCCACCTCGTAGGCGCGTGTGACGGCTTCGAGTTCGTCGCCGCCCGTCACCATGATGATGGGCACCGTGCCGCCCACTTCCTGGTGGCGGATTTCGCGGCACACGGCAAAGCCGTCCATGGCCGGCATGTCGACGTCGAGCATGACCAGGTCCGGGCCGCTGTGCTTGTAACTGGCCAGCGCCTGCACGCCGTCTTCGGCCTCGATCACGTCCAGGCCCACCTGCGTGAGCATCTGCCGCATCAGCAGGCGCATCACGGGATCGTCGTCGGCCACCAGCACCAGGCCGCGGGGAGGGGAGAGAGGCGCTGTCATGTCAGTGTTCCTTCACGAGGATGGCGTTCAGCGATTCGCGTACGGCCAGGAAGGCTTGCTGCATCTGCAGCAGCAGGGGAGCCGCGCCCTCGGTGCTGCCGGCGCGGCCCAGTTTTTCCATCTCCTTGCACAGCTGCGCCAGGCCGTCGGCGCCCACGTTGGCGCTGCTTGACTTCAGGCTGTGCGCCACCTTGCGCAGCGCTTCCGCATCGGCGCCGGCAATCGCTGCGCGCATGGCGCTCAACTGGCGCGGCGTCTCGCCGACGAAGGCCTGGATGACCCGTTCGAGCAGCGCATCGCCATCCGTGCCGGACAGGGCGCGGATGTTTTCCAGCGCTTGCCGGTTCAGCGGCTGGCCGGCTGGCGTGGGCTGCGGCGCGGGAGGCGTCTCTGGCGGCGTTTGTTGCTCTGGCGCTTCGCTGTGGTGCACGGTGGCCGCGCGCGGCAGGGTGATCCAGCGCGCGATCGTGTGGCCCAGGTCCTGCTGCGTGAACGGTTTGCTCAGGTAATCGTCCATGCCGGCCGCCAGGCACGCTTCGCGGTCGCCCTGCAGCGCATTGGCCGTGATGGCGACGATGGGCAGCACGCGCGCGTGGCCGCAGTGCTGTTCGTGGCGGCGGATTTCCGCCGTGGCGGCAAAGCCATCCATCACGGGCATCTGGCAATCCATCAGGATCAGATCGAAATCCTCGGCCTGCGCCGCCTGCAAGGCTTCTTCGCCGTTGTGCGCGCAGACCACGTCCAGGCCCAGGCTGTCGAGCATGGCCAGCGCCACTTCCACGTTGACGGGATTGTCCTCGGCCAGCAGCACGCGGCGGCGCTGGCGCCGGCCCACCTGACGGGGCGCGTGCGGCGGATGGATGCGCATGCCCTCGCTGACGCGCGGCGGCGTGACGATGCAGTCGAACAGGTCGCATTCGCGGGCCGGCTTGATCAGCTGGTAGGCCACGCCCGCCTCGCGCCGCTGCACCGGGTCGGCCGCCGCCTGTTCCGTGCTCAGCAGTAGCAGCCTGAGGTCGGCCAGCAGCGGGTCGCTCTTGATGTTGGCGGCCAGGGCCAGGCCGCTGGTGCGCGGCAACTCCATGTCGAGCAGGGCCACGGCATACGGCGTGCCCGCCTGGGCGGCCGCGCGCAGCTTGCCCAGGCAGTCGCTGGCCGTGCCGGCGCTGTCGCTGACGATGTGCCAGCTGGCCAGTTGCCGCTCCAGCACGGCGCGCGTGGCGGGTGTGTGGTCGACGATCAAGGCGCGTAACCCTCGCGTGGTTTTCAGGTTGAAGGACGGGTCGTCGCTGTCGACCCGCCGCTTATCGAAATTTACTTCGAACCAGAAGATAGACCCTTGCGTTAAAGCATTATCAACGCCGATAGTGCCACCCATCAGCTCCACCAGCTGTTTCGAAATCGTCAGTCCCAGGCCCGTGCCGCCGTGCTTGCGCGTGGTCGAGCCGTCCGCCTGCGAGAACGATTCGAAGATGCGCGTCTGCGCTTCGCTCGACACGCCGATGCCCGTGTCGTGCACCTCGAAACGCAAGCCCACGCTGGGCGCGTCTTCGCTGCAGACGGTCACTTTCACGGTAACCTTGCCCGTTTCCGTGAACTTGATGGCATTGCCCAGCAGGTTGACGATGATCTGGCGCAAGCGGTTCGGGTCGCCGCAAATGGCGATGGGAATGTCAAACGCGATGTCGAATTCCAGGCTGATGTTTTTCGCTTCCGCCTGTGGCGCGAACACGTGTTCTATGTCGTCGAGCAATTCGCGGAAATTGAAGCGGATGTATTCCACGCTCAGCTTGCCCGCCTCGATCTTGGAAAAGTCGAGGATGTCGTTGATGATCACCAGCAAATTCTGTCCCGAACGCTGCACCATGCTCGTGTAGTGGCGCTGCTGCGGCGTCAGTTGGCTGGCCAGCAGCAGCTCCGTCATGCCCAGCACGCCATTCATCGGCGTGCGGATTTCATGGCTCATGGTGGCAAGAAACGCGCTCTTCGCCTGGCTGGCCGCCTCGGCCGCGTCCTTGGCCTTTTCCAGCTGCGCCGTGCGCACGCCCACCTGGCGCTCGAGCTGGTCGCGGTAATTGGCCAGGGTGCTGTCGCGGCTGTCGATCTGCGCCAGCATGTCGTTGAAACTGTCGATCAGCACGCCCAGCTCGTCGCTGCGCTGGTGCGCGATGCGGTGGCTGTAGGTCTGGCTGCTCGACACTTTTTGCGCCGTGTCGATCAGCTTGGTGATCGGTTCGGCGATCACGCTCTTGAAGCGCCGTGCCAGGAACACGGCGATCAGGAAGGACAGCACGGTGGCGCCGCCGATGGCGCCCACGTGGCGGCCGATGTCGCGCCACATGTGGTTCAGGTCGGCCTCGATCAGCACGGCGCCGATGATCTGTTGCGGCTCGCCTGGCCGGTAGACGGGACGGTACAAGCGCATGGCCGGCGCCAGGGTCGTGCCCGAGCCTTGCGTGACGGGCTGCACGGCCATGTCGGCCAGCAAGGCAGGGTCCATGTCTTCCGGCGCCGCCAGGCTCGCCAGCTCCTTTTCGTGCTGCGACGCGCGGTACAGGGCGAACAAACGCCCGCCCTTGTCGAACAGGGCCGCCTGGGCCACCTCGTCGCGCGCGGCCAGCGCGGCCAGCACCTGTTCCGCCTGCGCCTGCGCCGATTTTCCCGCCAGCAAGGGCGCCGCGCTGGCCGCGCCGATCACGCTCGCCAGCGACAGCAGCTGCTTGCCTTCATCGCTCTTGTGGCTGAGCACGGACGTCAGCGCAAACGCCACGAACACCAGCAGCAGCGCGCAGCCCGACGACAGTACCGAAATCATGGTCAGCTTCTGGCTGATGCTGGAGCGTTGGAAATTGAACATGGTTGCGGCGCTTCTCCGGTCGGCCTGTTGACTGTTTTTTAATTTCCTATTGGAAAAATATAGACGCGAAGACACACCACGATATTGATGTGGGTCTAAGGAAGGAGAGGGGAGGGGAACTAAATATGGCCGGGGTCGGACCCTTCGGGTCTGACCCCAGTATTTGCTTTGGGACTTACACGGTTAAACCCCTGAGAAGCTGGGGTCAGACCCAAGAGGGTCTGACCCCGGTGCTGTTACCGGTATTAGCAACACCCTCCGCGTTTTCCCGCGCCGCCATAACGCGCTTCCTGCCGTTCGCGGAAAAACTCTTCATACGTCATCATCGGCTCGCCGGGATGGGTCACTTCCCGGTGCGCCACATAGGTGTCGTACTCGGGCAAGCCGCACATGAGCCGCATGCTTTGCCCCAGATACCGTCCAGCCTTGATGATTTCGTCGATCATCATTGCACCGTGGGCAAGGCCTGGAACGGTGTTTCCTTGGTGCTCGGCTGGCTGTCGGCGCGCGCCTTCAAAATCGTGCGGATGCCGAAGAACAGCACGCTGACGACGACGATGACGAAGAAGGCGGCCAGGCCGGCGTCCAGGTAATCGTTGAAGATGATCTGCTGCATCTGCGCCACCGACTTGGCTGGCGCCAGCAAAGTGCCTTCATCGAGTGCCGCCGAGTATTTCTTGGCATGCGCGAGGAAGCCGACGCGCGGATTGGCGTCGAAAATCTTTTGCCAGCCGGCCGTCAAGGTGCACAGCAGCAGCCAGATGGTCGGCGTGATGGTGACCCACGCGTACTGGCCACGCTTCATCTTGAACAGCACGCAGGTGCCGAGGATCAGCGCGATCGCGGCCAGCATCTGGTTGGCGATGCCGAACAGCGGCCACAGGGTGTTGATGCCGCCCAATGGATCGACCACGCCCTGGTACAGAAAGTAGCCCCACGCCGCCACGCACAGGCCCGTGGCCAGCAGGTTGGCGATGACGTTTTCCGTCTTTTTCAGGCTAGGCACGAAGCTGCCCAGCAAGTCTTGCAGCATGAAGCGGCCGGCACGCGTGCCCGCATCGACGGCCGTCAGGATGAACAGCGCTTCGAACAAAATCGCGAAGTGGTACCAGAAAGCCATCATGGCCTTGCCGCCGATGGCGCCGGACAGGATCTGCGCCATGCCGACGGCCAGGGTCGGTGCGCCGCCGGCGCGCGAGATGATGCTGTGCTCGCCAACGTCCTTGGCCGTCTGCGTCAGCATTTCCGGCGTGACATAGAAGCCCCATTGCGAGATCGCCTGAGCGGCGGACTCGGCCGTGGTGCCGATCAGGGCGGCCGGGCTGTTCATGGCGAAATAGATGCCTGGCTCGATGGTCGAGGCGGCCACCAGGGCCATGATGGCAACAAACGATTCCATCAGCATGGCGCCATAGCCGATGAAGCGGGCGTGGCTTTCGTTTTCAATCATCTTCGGCGTGGTGCCCGAGGAAATCAGCGCGTGGAAGCCGGAGACGGCGCCGCAGGCAATCGTGATGAAGAGGAAGGGGAACAGATTACCCGACCAGACAGGGCCGGAGCCGTCGATGAACTTGGTCATGGCCGGCATTTTCAGGTACGGCGCGACGACGATGATGCCGATGGCCAGGCCGAGAATCGTGCCGATTTTCAGGAAAGTCGACAGGTAGTCGCGCGGCGCCAGCAGCAGCCATACGGGCAGGACCGAGGCGATGAAGCCGTAGCCGATCAGCATCCACGTCAGTTCCGTTCCCGTGAACGTGAACATCGGACCGAGCACGGCGTGTTCCTGCACATACTGGCCGCCGATGATGGCCAGCATCAGCAGCACGAAGCCGATGATGGAAATTTCGCCGATGCGGCCCACGCGGATGAAGCGCGAGTACACGCCCATGAACAGGGCGATGGGGATCGTCGCCATCACGGTGAAGCTGCCCCATGGGGAGCCGGTCAGCGCCTTGACGACGATCAATGCCAGCACGGCCAGAATGATGACCATGATCATGAAGCAGCCCAGGAGCGCGATCATGCCGGGAATTTCGCCCAGTTCAGCCTTGATCAGGTCGCCCAAGGAGCGGCCGTCGCGGCGCATGGAAATGAACAGCACGATGAAATCCTGCACGGCGCCGGCAAACACGACGCCAGCCAAAATCCACAGCATGCCGGGCAAATAGCCCATCTGCGCGGCCAGCACGGGGCCGACCAGGGGGCCGGCGCCGGCAATCGCCGCGAAATGGTGGCCGAACAGCACATATTTGTTGGTCGGCACGTGGTCGAGGCCATCGTTGTGCTTGAAGGCCGGTGTCATGCGGCGAGCATCCAGGCCCAGCACCTTGTCGGCGATGAACAGGCTGTAGAAACGGTAGGCGATCAGATAGACGCAGACGGCGGCGATGACGATCCAGATCGCGCTGATCGGTTCGCCACGTTGCAGGGCGACGACGCCCAGGGACCCGGCGCCTGCCAGCGCAAGCGCTGCCCAGCCGAGCTGTTTGAAAATGCGGTTCATGCTTCCTCCAGAGATTGACGGGCGCTGTGCCGTGCGATGATGTGTGCTGCCGAGCCTGGTCGTCGCCAGTTTGGGTGTGAATTGGGTGTATCTGCAGCTTATGGCGAGTATTCAGGAATCGTATAATCGATGCAAGCGCACGACTACGCAGTAACGCTCAGTATTACTACGCAGACCGATTGCCGCGCCGCGACGTAAAATCACGCATTCCCACCAGCATCGACGCCGCCGGAGCGCGCAAGGCCATGAAACTCAGACAGAAAGTCATCTTCCTGGCCATCACGCCGCTCATCCTCGCCCTGTGCGCCATCGCGTTTGCCGTGCGGCACCAAGCGATCACCCTGGCCGAGCAGCAGCGCGCCACCATCCAGCAGGCGTACTTGGCCAGCAAGGAGGCCGAACTCAAGCATTACGTGACCCTGGCCAGCCATTCCATCGCCTCCCTGTACCAGTCGGGGCGCAAGGATGACGCCACGCAAGAGGAGGCCAAGCGCATCCTGTCGGCCCTCAGTTATGGCGACGATGGCTATTTCTTCATCTATGATTTGCAGGGCAAGTCGCTGATGCATCCGCGCCAGCCCGAGCTGGTGGGGCAGAATCTGTGGCAATTGCGCGACGCCGAGGGCAATCTGACCATCCAGCGCCTGATGCAGCGGGCCAAGAGCGGCGGCGGTTTCGAGCGCTACAACTGGATCAAGCCGTCGAGCAACAAGTCCGCACCCAAGCTCGGCTATGTGATCCTGATGCCGGAATGGGGCTGGATGATGGGCACCGGCATCTATATGGACGACGTGGACCAGGCGCTGGCCAAGGTCGACGCCCAGCAATCGCGCAATATCCGCTCGACCATGGAGCTGATCGCCGCCATCGCCATCCTCGGCTCCCTGCTGGTGGCCGCCTGCGGCTTGGTGCTGAACTTGCGCGAATTGCGGGTGGCCGACGCCAAGCTGAAAGTGCTGGCGCAGAGGGTGGTCGAGTCGCAGGAGGAGGAGCGGGCGCGGCTGTCGCGCGACTTGCATGACGGCATCAGCCAGTGGCTGGTGTCGATCAAATTGCAGATCGAGGCGGGCATCGCGCGCCTGGGTG
Source organism: Janthinobacterium sp. BJB401 (assembly GCF_013372745.1). Classification (NCBI taxonomy): domain Bacteria; kingdom Pseudomonadati; phylum Pseudomonadota; class Betaproteobacteria; order Burkholderiales; family Oxalobacteraceae; genus Janthinobacterium; species Janthinobacterium sp. BJB401. The sequence continues at coordinate 22,368 of NZ_JABXFH010000010.1, forward strand.
GCAATGCCGAGCAGAAAGACAAAGCGCCCGCCACCTTCGAACGGGCCGCCGAACAGCTGAACAAGGTGCTGGGCGAGGTGCGGCGCATTTCGCACAACCTGCGCCCGGCCATTCTCGACGACCTGGGCCTGGCCGCCGCGCTCGACCACCTGGTGCATGAATTTAACGACAGCAGCAGCGCGCAAGCCAGTTTCACGGCCAGCCCTGCGGCGGCGGGCGAGGGCTTGCCCGACATGGTGAATACCGTGCTGTTCCGCATCGCCCAGGAAGCGCTGACCAATTGCGAGCGCCATGCCCACGCGCGCGGCGTGGAAGTGAGCTTGCTCGAAGCGGGCAAGGCCGTGGAATTGCGCATCCAGGATAATGGCGGCGGCTTCGATTTCGACGGCATCGCCCTGCATCCGCAGCGCGGCATCGGCCTGCGCAACATGACGGAACGCATGGAAGCCATCGGCGGCAGCCTGCGCATCACCTCGTCCCCGGCCGGCACCGTGGTGCTGGCGCGGCTTGAGCTTTCCTCCACATTAAAATAGAGAACCATGACCGAGAAGATCAACATCCTGCTGGTGGACGACCACCCCCTCGTGCGCGACGGCTTGCGCGCGCGCCTGGAAGCGGTGGCGCATTTTGATGTGGTGGCCGAGGCGGGCGGGGCCGACGAGGCGCTGGCACAGGCGCGCCTCCACCAGGTCGACCTCGTGCTGATGGATATCAATATGCGCGGCATCAACGGCATCGAAGCGACGGCGCTGTTCAAGCAGGCGTTTCCGCAGATTGCCGTGCTGATACTGTCCATGCACGACAAGCTCGAATATGTGTCGCAAGCCATCGCCGCCGGGGCGCGCGGCTATGTGCTCAAAGATGCTCCTGGTAAAGATATTGTGTTTGCCATCGAGACGGTGATGTCGGGCGGCATTTATTACAGCGCGGCGCTGGCGCGGCAGCTGTCTCGTCCGCAAGTGCACGACTCCTTCCTCACCACGCGCGAGCAGCAAGTGCTGCAGCACATCGCGGCGGGCCAGTCGAACAAGCAGATCGCCCGCGCGCTGGACCTGAGCGTGCGCACGGTGGAGACGCACCGGCTGAACATCAAGCGCAAGCTCGGCATCGAAGGGCAGGCCGAATTGATCAAATATGCGGTCGAGCACGCGCATGGCGGCAGCGCCTGAGCATGCGCGCGCCGTGCCGGATTTTTGCCACACCCGCATGGCAGGCGGGTCTCGCGGGAGAATGTTCTTTTTGAACATTTATTGCCAAAATTAAACTGTTTCGCAGGTGAGATTCGGATAGAATGATTCTCGCTGTCGAGGGCATCCCTGTCGGGCCAGGGTTGCCAATGCTGGTCAGTTTATTTACTATGGCGCCCTACCCACACTGAGATACCGATGTCAGCGTCTGAATCAAACCTGTTTCCGTTGGTGGGATTACAAGCAGTGGCCAATGCTCATAACGAGTGGGTCGCTGTCACCTTGCATGGTCCGCAGGCCTGGACGGCGCCGCTGCTGGCGGCGCTGGCCGCCGCCGATGCGTATGCCTTCCTGGCGCCGCTCGACTGCATTATTCCCCTGGCCGACCCGCATGGCGTGGACGAGGCCGTGCTGGCGCAACTGGCGCCGCAACGCACCATCTTCCGTTTGCCGGCGCATCTTGCCGGCGACAAGCAACTCCAGAAAAAATGCCAGCAATGGCGCGACGCCGGCTATCGCATCCTTCTCGATGGGGCCGAAGCCGGTCCCGTGACGGCGGCGCAAGTCGATGCGCGCGCGCTGAGCTTTGATGCGTCCGGCGCGCACCCGGCCCTGCACCAGCTGCTGCCCCTGGCGGGGCCGCACCTGGCCTACAACATCGCCGACGCGGGGCAGTTTGCTGCCTTGCAAGAACTTGGCGTGAGCTGGTTTGCCGGCGATTACGCCCTGCACCATGCGCGCCAGCAAAGCGAGCCGGAAGACGCCACGTCGCGGCGCCGCCTGCTGGCGCTGCTGGGCTTGCTGGCCCGCGATGCCGATGCGCACGAGCTGGAAGTGCCGCTCAAGCAAGACCCATCGCTCAGCTATCATTTATTGAAACTGGTCAATTCTGCCGCCTTCGGTTTCACGGCGCCGATTACCAGCTTCAGCCAGGCCATCACCTTGCTGGGCCGGCGCCAGCTGCAGCGCTGGCTGCAACTGCTGCTGTATGCGCGGCAACAGGACGACGGCAAGATCCACGCGCTGCTGCCGCTGGCGGCCGTGCGCGCGGCGCAGATGGAAGCGCTGTGCCAGCTGCGCGGCGGCGACCGCGACGCGCAAGACCTGGCCTTCATGGCGGGCGTGTTCTCGCTGCTCGACGTCCTGCTGGGCATGCCGATGGAAGAGATCATCGCCACCCTGAACCTGGCGTCGGAAGTGAGCGCCGCCTTGCTCGAACGCAATGGCGAACTGGGCACCTTGCTGGCGCTGGTCGAAAGCGCCACGCCGCCGCCCGAAGGCTTGCGCCACGCCGGCATCGATGGAGAAACCTATTGGCGCAGCCTGCTGCAGGCCTACCAATGGGCCATCCAGGTCAGCCGGAACCTCTAGCATGACCCTGTTTCCGGTGTCGGATTTCCTTGGTGACAGCGCCGCCCTGTGCGACGCCGTCGTGCGTTTGCGCGGCCCCGCGCTGGTGGCCGAGCTGGGCCGTATCGCCAGCGCCGTGATGGTCAGTCCGCATGGCCAGTTCCTGCCCGCGGCCAGCACCGATGGCGGCGCTCCGCCCGAGCCTTTCCCCCGCGATACGCCTGCCTTGCTGCAGGAAATCAGTTTCGATGGCCATTGCTTCGGCCATTACAGCGTGGCGGGACGCAGTGTGTACAGCGACGCCGACCGTCGCCACCTGGCCAGCCTGGCATCGCTGACGGCCGGCGTCTTGCAAGTGCATTCGCTGGCGCAACGTTCCACGCACGCCTACGCGCAGGTGGAAGCCTTGCTGGCGCAGCAGACGCAGATACTCGACCAGTTGCACGAATCCGTGCTGACGATGGACTTGACCGGCTACATCACCAGCTGGAACAAGGGCGCCGAGCGCCTGTTCGGCTACACCTCGGTGGAAGCCGTAGGGCGCAACATCCTGTTCCTGTACGACGATGAAGACACGGGTTTCCACGACGCCTTCCTGGAGCAGGGAGGGCGCTTGATGGAGGTGCGCCGCCGAAAGAAGTCGGGCGAGATCTTCTGGGCCAGCCTGTCCTTGTCGCCGCTGCAAGACCTGGACGACAAGCCCATCGGACTCATCGCCTACCTGACGGACATCACCGAGCGCAAGCTGGCCGAAGAGCGCTTGCACCACCTGGCCTATTACGACCCGCTGACCAGCCTGCCCAACCGCACCTTGCTGGCCAAGCTGGTCGACCAGGCCCTCTCCGTGGCACAGCGCAGCAAGATGCTCGGCTGCGTGCTGTTCATCGACCTGAACCGTTTTAAACTGATCAACGACACCCTGGGCCGGCGCATCGGCGACGAACTGCTGCGGCAAGTGTCGCTGCGTTTCCGCCATGCCTTGCGCGACCAGGACCTGGTGGCGCGCCTGGGCGGCGACGAGTTCGCCGTCGGCCTGTTCGACATCGGCCAGCACTTCGAGGCCAGCATGGTGGCGCAAAAGCTGCTGGCCTCGCTGGTGGAGCCGTTCCTGATCGAAGGCCACGACCTGCGCGTGGGCGCCAGCATCGGCATCAGCGTCTACCCGCAAGACGGGCAGGATGCGGAAACCCTGCTGCGCCTGGCCGACATCGCCATGTACCGCGCCAAACAGGACAGCGGCGGCGAAGCGGAAAGCGTGGCCTTCTACAGCCAGGACATGAACCTGGGCATGCAGGCGCGCATGCGCCTGGAAACCGGCTTGCGCCAGGCTTTGTCCGAGCAGCAACTGTTGTTGCACTACCAGCCGAAATACGCGCTGGGTAGCGGCCGTATCATCGGCGCCGAAGCGCTGGTGCGCTGGCACCACCCGCAGCACGGCATGATCCCGCCCGCCGAATTCATCCCCCTGGCCGAATCGACGGGCCTGGTGGTGCAAGTGGGCGAATGGGTGCTGGAAGCGGCCTGCGCCCAGGCGCAAGCGTGGAAACTGGCCGGCCTGCCGCCGATCCGCCTGGCCGTCAACGTCTCCGCCCGCGAATTCACCGCAGCCTTGCCCGCCAGGGTGGCGGCGACCCTGTCCCGCTACGGCCTGGAAGCGGCCTGGCTGGAGCTGGAAATCACGGAAAGCACCCTGATGCACAACATCGAGAGAGTCATCGGCATCATGGACCGCATCACGGCGCTGGGCGTGGCCCTGTCGCTGGACGACTTCGGCACCGGTTATTCCAGCCTGTCCTATTTGAAACGCTTCCCCATCGACACGTTAAAAATCGACAGGTCCTTCACCACCGGCATCCCGACCGACGCCAGCGACTGCGCCATCGCCAGCACCATCATCAGCATCGCCCAGCAGCTGCACCATAAAGTGATCGCGGAAGGCGTGGAAACGGCCGAGCAACTGGCCTTCCTGAAGAGTTCGGGCTGCGACGAAGTGCAAGGCTATCTGTTCTCGCGCCCCTTGCCAGCGGTGGAGTTCGAGAAGGCGCTGCGGGAAAACTGGGGCCTGTAAGGCTCAGTTTTGCTGTGCCAGCGCAGGCGTTGCCCCCGCAGGCGAAGAGCCGTGGGTGTTCTCCTGTCCGCTTCGCTGGGGGAAATAAGGCCACGGGAGTGCTAGCCATTGGTAAGCCACTGACCTTTATGTATAATGCTGCCATCTGGAAGCGTGGCCGAGTGGTTGAAGGCACTAGTCTTGAAAACTAGCGACGGGTTAAACTGTTCGTGAGTTCGAATCTCACCGCTTCCGCCAGAAATATGAAAATAAGCCCTTGATTATCAAGGGCTTATTTTTTTTGTGCTGTCGCTTGCAAATTCCCGCGTTCGAAAGCTCAGTTGCAACTTAGCTCAAATTTGCGGAAATGGTTTCCGCAACTCGCCGCTAGCGGGTAGGGCGGACAGCCTGGCCAATGCGCCTGTAGACCTTTTCCGTGATGACTTTTTCACTATGCCCCAGCAGGGAGCTTGCGGCGCCCAGGTCGGCAATGTCGCTGGCGGAGCGCGCCCGGATATCGCGGAACTGGAAGGCCTTGATGCGGCTGGCCAGCTCCTCGTCGCCAGCTTTTAGCGCCAGTTCCGCCGCAGCTTTCCGGGCGCCATCGAAGCGCAGGCGCAAATGCCACTTCTTGACCTGGCAACCATTCGGCAGCGCGACAATGAAGGTGGTGCGCGGCCGGTGCGGGCGCGCGTGGATGCGCTCGATGACCTTCGCCAGTTCGGACTTGATGCCGTCGTGCTCGAGCACGATGCGCAGCAGCTTGTTGCTCTTGCCCTGGCGCACCTGCAACGCCCCATCCTTCAAATCGCCGTCGCGCATCTTGAGCACGTCCGCAGGCCTCTGGCCGGTCAGGTAGTTCAGGTCCATGGCGTCCTGCAGCTCTTCACAGCCGGCGTTTCGCACCGCATCCCACACGGCTTTGTCGGCATAGAAGTCGCGTGGCACCTCTTTGTTCTTGCGCACACCCCTGCATGGGTTCTCGCGCTTGGTGTAGCCCCATTCCCGTGCCATATTGAACACATGCGACAGCAACGCGATTTCGCGGTTGGCACGCACCTTGGCGCTGCGCGCGTCGCGGTAGCGGGCAATGTCCTGTGGCGTGATGGCGTCGATAGGCGCGTTGTCGAAGACCGGGCGCAGCTGGCTCAACGAGCTGGAGTTCTCGCGTTGCGTGCTTGGCGCCTTGCCCGGCAGGATGTCGCGCACGTACTGCGCAAACACGTATTCCATGAGCGTGGCGTCGGTCGGGACTGGCTTGCACTCGTATTCTGCCCACAGGCGCTTGGCCTCGACCAAATCCGTGCCCAGCGGGTATTCCTTCCGGTTCCCGGCGTCGTCCCGGCCGTTGTAGTAGTAGCCGGTCCATGTTTCGCCCGATTTCAGCTTACGCACGCGGCGCAGCATGCGCGGCGGCAGTTTGTAGCCAGTGCTCTTAGGTCGCATCGTTTTCTTTCTTTTCTGTTAACGTACTTTGGAGAGGTCCGGCGCCCAGGCCGGCGTGCTTACCAGGCTGGCGGGATTGATGCCGCTCAAGCGCAACCTGGCGTACAGGCGCCCGATGATGGGTGCGCCGGCGCGGTTCTTGATGAAAGTCCAGCCGTTTTGCTGCAGCCATTTGATCTGATCCACTTTCCGGCAGCAGCCTGAAATGGTTTCCAGCTCTTCCGCAGTAAGGGTTTCGGACTGGATCGAATTGTCAAAAAGGTTATTCATTGGGCTGCGCTTTCGTTGTTGCGGGCGAGCATGCCTTGCTTTTGCTCGTGGCCAAGGCGAACGCTTCGGCCTCCGTGTATTGAGGGACTTCGGCGCCAGGTTTGCGGTAGTCGCGCAGCCGGCAAAACTCTCTGTATTGATTTTTTCTTTCTGTCACGTTTCTAGCGACCGATACAGGCTTAATATTTGCTTCTATTGCAGCCATGATATGATTTCTTTTTGATAAGGAAATTTATGGATGAGCAAGCGATAGCCGACACTTTGAAAAATTTAAAGGCGCAAGGCATTCCGTATGCGATTGAATGGATGAACGCGCCGCAAGAGCGCGACACGCGCCTAGCCGTCGCAAAATGGATCGGCGAGGAACAGCGCCGGGAGCAACAAATTCGAGAAGACGCCCAACGCAAGTTGACAGAGGAGGCGCTCACCGCCGCAAAAATTTCTGCTGAAACGTCGCGTGATGCCGCACTTGCAGCAAAGGAATCTGCGAAATGGACGATGTGGACAGCAGTTGCCGCGTTTATGGGGTTGGTAGTAACTTTCTTCCAAGCGGTAGGGTGGTGGCCTTTGTCAAGGTAACTCATAGCCGTACTGCCTTTCTACAAGCTATGCAGCAGCCATACTGAGCAAGCTGGCGCGCCGTGCTAGCCTTGCCGCAGGCGCAGCACTTGCGGATCAGCGAGTACACGGGCGCTGTCTGGTTGGCCAGGTGGTGGCGCTCGGTTTGGGCTGGGTTGGCGATCATGCTGCCACCGGCAGGGCGGGTCGGTTGGAAACGATGGCCGATAGCGGCACCGCCCGGAACATGCCCGGCCACTGGTGGTCCAGCTCCACCCATGCATGCAGCTCGCCATTGCCCACGTCGCGGCGCAGGTCGTTGACGGTGCCGGCCTGGTAGCCTTCGTCGGTATCGAATGTCACGCGGTCGCCCAAGGCGATTTGCCGCGGTGAATCGGTCAGGGTGGTCAGCATTACGGTGCTCCTTTCAGTTTGGCGGTAACGCCGCACACGCCGTAGCGGTCGATGGCGGCGTCGATCACGTCGCCGCTGGATGCGGCAACCTCAAAAAATTCAAAGCGTTCGGTTTGCGTGCGAACGATCACGGCAAAGGTGCTCATGTGCCATCCCCTTCAAGGGGCGGGGAGTCAGGGACGATCAGCCGGGGATAAGGGCAGGCGTTGACGGCCGCCCAGGCGGCAATCAGCGCTGTTTTTGCCTCGTCCGACAGGTTCGGCACGGGCGCCGCCGGCGGCGTGGCCGGGGCAGGGCGGTCGGGGTGCGTACAGTTATTTACACGAGTCCGAGGAATGGCAACCCCAACAGCCACCCCGCGCCCGCCTGTGGCCTGTACCGGCGTCCACGTATGGCGCACGGACTTGAAGACCACGCCGATCAGGGCGCTGCAGCGCACGCCGTAGGGCGTGGTGCGCAGCGTTTCGCCGTAGCGGCCGATGACGGTCTTTTCGTCCTTGGCCAGCGTGACGACCAGTTCCTTGCGCGGCACCAGTGCACCGCCCTGGGCGCGCAAGTATTCGGCCCAGCAGGCGCGCTTTTCGCCGTCGATCTTTTGCACGGCATCCCAGGCGCGGCGCATGGCGGCCGGCGCTTCGTTGAGCATGCTTTCCTCGATGCGGCGCAGTTCGCGCCACACGGTGACGGGCGCGCCGCCCCATTGCTGGAATTGACGGATGCCCCAGCACGCGGCCCAGGACTCGACGCGCGCCGATGGCGTCAGCTCGACATCGCCTTCGGTGTCGGCCGTGACGACGTAGCCTTCCTTGGTTTTGTGGTCGGCCACGCCGTCGATGTTCTTGGCCACGTACTTGGCGATGTAGCCGGCGGCGCTGCCCTTGGCCCAATCGATGCGTTTCACGTCCAGGCGGCGTGCGAAGGCGCCCGGTTCGCCACGGTCCACGCGCCAGGCGTAGCGCTTCATGATGCGGATGGCGCGGCCCGCTACGTCCTGCAGGTGGCCCGTCTTGTATTTTGCGGTGGGGCGTACAAACAGCAGCAAATGCCAATGCGGGCAGCCGTCGTGATGCGGTTCGGCGATGCGAAAGCCGTACAGGCCGATGCCCCGGCGCGCCAGCGCGGAGCGGCACAGCGATGTCATCTTGCCCAAATACGCGTTGGCCTCGCGCGGCGTCGAGCCGTCGAACTTGTCGTTCGGCTTGCCGCTGTGCTGCATGGCGTGGAAGCGCGATGGGCACGTCCAGGTGATGAAAATGCCCTGGTCGCCGCACTCGCGGGCGATCTGCTCAAAGCCGTTGATGCGCAACATCAGCTCACCGCGCCGGATGGCCTTGTTGGCGGTCGTTTTCTCGGCCAGCTCGGCGATGCTGAATTGCTGGCCGTTCTCGTTCTGCACCAGCGTGGCGGCCAGCGCTGCCGCGTTGCGCCGGTTTTGCGCCAGGCGCGACAGCACGGCGTCGTTGCTGGCGTAGGGTTCGCCGCGATAGTTCACATAGCCCAGGCGGATATTGCCCGCCTCGAAGGCGCGCTTGACGCGCTTGCGCAGTTGACGGCGCCACCAGCGGGCATCCACCAGGCGGGCGATGGTGTCGGCCAGCGCGTCGAACTCGGGCAGCTCGATGCCATACGAGGCGCATTCGTCTTCCATGATCTGCAGGGCGTGCGTTTCAGATATGGCCATCCACAGCATTCTGGTGACGCCAGAGGCAGCGCGCTCAGCGGTGGCCACGATGTCGGCATCGCTCTGCGACAAGTCGACGCCGGCCGGCACGTACTGGTCGGCAAATTCGCGCACAAAGCCGGTGGCGACGGATTCATAGACTTTGTACCAGGACGACCAGGCCATCTTGGCCAGGGCGGCCGTGATGACGCGGTTGCGCCATTTGTAGGGGATACGGGCCAGCTCGGGCGCGAACTGGGAGGATCGCAAGAAGGCTTCGTGACGCTGCGGGGCAGGCAGCAGGATTTGTTTAGATTGCATTCAACAGTCTTTCGTATACACGGATAGCGGCAGAGGTGGCGGCGCGCAACTCGATGCGTTCTTCCTCGGTAAAGGAGTGGATGGGCGATTCCCAGCGGTCGGCGTTCAGGCCGGCGGCGATCAGCACGGAGCGGCGCGCACCGCGCGGCGACAATCCCCAAGCCTGGGCCATGAAGGGCGCCAGGTTGCGCGGCTTGATGCTGCGTAGCCGGGCCTTGGCTTCGGCGATGGCGGCCAGCGCATGCCCGGCGCCCGGTGGCGTCGGCATGTCCTTGTCGCGCGCCGCCAGAATCTCGGCGGCAGGCTGGAAGGACAGGTGATTGTCAATAAGGGACGCCGGCATGGTTCAGTCCTTGATGGCGCCGATGGCCCGCAGCACGTCAGGGGTAATGACGATTAGGAGCGACAGCAGCCAGATGCCGCAGGTTTTGGCCAGGCGCAGCATTAGCGCGCTCCTTCCTTGGCAAAATACTTGGCCCAGTAAGTCAGCGTGCGCGACGAGCTGGTGCATTGCACGACGCCCGATTCGCTGGCGAACAGGTAGCGCAGTTCGATGGGCAAGCCACCTACCAGGGCGCGCTGGCTGTCTGGCAAGAAGAAGCCGCCATGCTGCAGCGCCTGCAGATCGCTGATGATGAAGGTCAGATTGGCCGCACCGTAGGCGTGATAGGTCTTGACGATCTCGCGGAGATAATCGGACAGCACGGCAATGCTGTCAGGAGTGCGGGTGCGAGTTTGAGCATTGGCCAGCAACAGGAAACAGGTTGGCGCGACAGGCACGACGCATTTTTCAAGGGCCGGACGGCCCGGTTTCGGCATTGCCGGGATGTCGGCGTGACTGGTGGCGTGCAGCGTGTTTTCCATCGGTTTTCCTTATTTCAGGTTGAACGAATCCCGCACGCTCAAAAAGGAGCGCTGCAGGGCACAGCAAAAGAGGGGTAGTTACGGCGGCCGGGTTACGGCGGCGCGAGGATCGGGATAGTCATCAGCAGCCCGCAGTCAGGTCAAGGGCCAGCTGGCTGGTGGCCGCTGTGCGCGCATGCTGGGACATCGGGATGCGGATATCCGGCTTGGGCATAGCGGACAGCGAGAGGGTGCGCAGCACTTCCAGGCCTGCCACGAAAGAGTGCCCGCACTCAGGGTTCTGACACATGTAGGTGATTTCCTTGAACATGGCGGACATCGTGCGGCTCTTGACGGCGCGGACGGTGTATTCGCAATGCGGGCAGGGCAGGCCGATGACTCTCATTTCAGCTTTCTTTCCACTTGGTACAGGGCGCGACCGCGACCTGTCATGTTTTTCGACTGTATGCGTAAGCGCGACTTGACGAGCCATTCAGCCGCCTGATCGATACTTGCCAGCCCCTGGCGCTGGCGCACGAGTTCCAGCACCGCGCGCTCTTCGTCATTGAGGTTAATTTGATGGTCTGGCATTTTCTGTAACTTTAGAGTTGCTCAAAAGTGACTCGGTTTAAACGCTGCGACGCTGTACGCTGTCGATGGTGGCGTCATCCAAGGCGATCACGGCCAGGGCTTCACGCATCACAATTTGGCGAACCAGCACCGCAAGCTCTTCGCCCTGGTAGTTGGCGATCGAGGAAACAAGCTGATGCTCGTAATCGTCCAGGCGCAGCATGACGCGGTGGCTGCGGATACGTTTTGCATCGGGGTACATGACGTTGTCCTTAGTGGGTGGGTTTGGAGGCGAGTTCGCGTTTGTAGTCGGCGAGTCCGCGCAGGATCAGGAAGCGGAGGAACCAGGCACGGGAGCGTTCAAGTTTCTCTGCGTAGCCTTCGACTTCGCTCACCTCGTCCGATGTCAGACGAACGCCAAGGGGCTTAGTCGTGACGCCCTTGGCAGTACGCCTCGCTATGGATACGTTTTTCATAATGTTATGATGTGTAATCGCTACAGGATGGCGTAACTATAGTATGTCAAAACATACTTGTCAACGTAGATGTATGGATAAAAATATTTTTGGTGATAGATTAAGGCAGGAGCGAACACGCTTGGGTCTTACACAAGAAGCGTTCGCGGCAATTGGTGGCGTGAAAAAACTCGCACAGATTAACTATGAGCAAGGAAAGACCTTACCCGATGCGGGCTACATGGTGGCGCTGGCAGGTATAGGAGTCGACTTGTCGTATGTGATGCTTGGCCTACCGGCCAGTAACGCTTTGACTGACGACGAGAACGAGTTGTTAGCGGGATATCGACGGCTAGATTTGCGAGGGAAGGCTCGTGTGCTTGGTGTTGTGGAAGGAATTGGAGAGCCAACAGTTACGTCGCCCTCCAGAACAGTCGAACGCAATACGCAAATGGTTTTCCATGGCAAAGTAGGCCAGCAAATTCATGGCGATGTCACGGCTCCCCAAACGATCAACGTTGGTCGCAAAAAAAAATCATCTACGTAAAGCACGGCGGAAAGATAGGCTATCGTTGATATGGTCAGCAGTTAGATGGAAAGTTGCAGCTCTAGCCCCTTTGCTCTTTGCATGCTGCTGGCCGCAATATAGATGCGAAACGATTACTTCCATGGCCGACAAGCCTGTCAAAAATTCATGTTATTTTGATGGCAAGGCATACACTGTCGGTGTTGTCATTGAGACAGCGCGAGGTATTAAATGCGAGTGTGCCTCAGCAACTTCTGATGGCCTACCGACTTGGGTAAGCGGCACATGGAGTTAGCTACAGGCGCGCTGATGTCAATGCCAGGCATCGGCCAAAATCAGAAGTGCTGCGCTGCCGTCGCTGTTACCTTGTCGCCATCAAAAGCTTCTTGTGACATTTTGCGTATTTTTGCGTTAGTCTGAATGTTATCCTCCGATTCGCAGGTTGCTGGCCGTATTGAGCCGGTACGCGTTTCACGAAGATTATGCAAAGATTAACTTACCTACTCGCGGCAGCCTTGACGCTGTCAGCTCCTGTTCTGGCAAATTCAGCGGCGAAAACTGTACCTCTTTCATCTGTTGAAGAGCGGCAGTGGATTGGCGCAGTAAAAGCGCATAAGACTGCAGATGGCAAGACTGTCGTGGAGGTGCTTAGCCGTGTTGAGAAACGTGCGGCTGGCCGTTTCAAAGTGGCTTCCTATGATGTGTTATACGATTGGAATGGACAGCCCAGCATGGTCGCAATATCGTATTGGATTGGCACAAAGCGTAAGCGAGATCTAGCGTTTTCAGATCTTGCCTATCCAATGAGTCGTAATGGAACGATTGCGAAAATTTCGCTTGTTGACCGGCCAACGCTCGCGGCTCTAGAAAAGGGAGTTGAAGCAATGCTTGCTGAGGTTGATGAACACTACTATATGGACTGTCCAGCTGACATGCCTTCGGATAATTGTTGAAAGATGCCCTGGCATTATTCTATACCTACGTGTTCGGTAGCGCATATGGGATCTGATAGAAGCAAATCATACTCTATGGAAAAAGTTCTATGAAAATCGCAGGTTTCTGAGCTAGTTCAGAATCAGAAGCACCTTGGTGGTTTAGGTGGTGTAGGCAGAGCATTGGTTTTTCTAAGTATGAAAATTAGATTTTCTATATTTAAGCTATGTTCTTGTTATCTTATTTAATTTATTAATTTATTGATGCTTTATTTTATGTGGGAAATGTATGGAAAAAAAATTATCTTTCGAGGAATTTAAATCTCAGCATAAAATAAATGACGATACTTGGGAACAAAGTGAATGTGATTGGAAAATATTGTGCGATATAGCTAATGATTTCGAGAAAAATCACGAGATTCTAAGTCGTTCCGCCGAGTTCTTCGCTCGCATCATTCAAACATTTCCCGGTGTTCATTCTGTTCGATGGCGTTTAAAGGAAACTTACCATTTGCTAGAGAAAATCGTCAGAAAACGTGCCAGTAAAGAAAAAAAATATGAAGATATCAATGTAGATAATTATTTTATTATAGTTACTGATTTAATTGGAATTCGAGCTTTACATCTTTTTAAGGATGAATATTTGGCTATAGATTCCTCCATTCGAGAAAAATGGCTGACAATTGAAACGCCAGTTATATATATTCGTGAGGGAGATGATCGTCCAACTGCTGAGTTTTCAAAAAAGAATGGTTTCAAGGTTAAGCAGCATCCGGCGGGCTATAGATCTGTACATTATGTTCTAGAAAGTTCGCCGATGAAAAATCGAGTGCTTGCGGAGGTCCAGGTTCGCACCATATTTGAAGAAGGTTGGAGCGAAATTGATCACAAAATTCGTTATCCAAATTTTTCAAAAGATGAATCAGTTAAATCATTTCTTGCGATTTTCAACAGATTAGCAGGAAGCGCTGATGAAATGGGTACTTTCGTTAAAGGTATGGTTCTTTCCATTAAGGAATACGCTGAGGAAAGTGCGATAATTCAAGCCGAATTAAATGCAGCTCAGTCAGATAGAGATGAGGCGTACCAAGAAATGGAGAAAATTGCTGGTGAGCTAAGTCGAGCGAAAGATATTAGCCAATCCGATAAAGAGAAAATTATTAATTTGAAACGAGAAATAGAGCGTTCAAAAGGTTCTGCGCGCATCGCGATCGTCGGAAAGCCAGAAATATCGAAATCTGTAAGGCCAACTACTTCAGTCATAGGAGGTGATAGTTTTCAAACGTCTCTGGCGAAGCTTTTGGCTTTAACAAACAATGGAAAATCTTCTACCAGCTTAGAGGAACGTTTGGAAAGTGAAAAGAAGAAAGTTGTAGATCGCAATAATTCTACTTTGACTCCAAGTGAATATTTCGCCAAGTTGGTTAAGAACCATGATTCCGATCTGGATAAACTAGTACGTAGATTTAAGAATCCAGAAAGTTAGCCGCTTAAATAATAATCTACGAAGGTAACGGGGTCAGGTCTGCCATTCGGACACGATCTTAGCCTTGGTGTCTAGACTCACAGAAAACTGTGTTGTACTAATTGTTTATACGGCACTATTAACTATGCTGCGTATGCATTTTGACTTTGAACTTACGCAGAGACTTCAGCTTGGGGATTCGTATAGCTGGGCCTGTGTCGGAATGGCAGACCTGCCCCTCAAACCCCTGACCCTCGAACCTTTGATTGCGGCCTCCTAATTACAATTCATGCCCCCAAGAACGATAAAAATGCTGCTTGGCACGCCGGATTGTATGGCCACTTTTGGGGCAACAGCGGCGCGGCGATTCTGATCGTAATACTTTTGCACTAGCAACATGCTATGCTGACTAGATCGGCCGCGACTGGCGAATAATGATGACTCTGTATCGACATTTGTTTTCTCATTAATTTAGTGCAATAAAAATAAATATATTTTAATAATTATAAGGTTGTAAATTTTTAATTCAATAGGGTAAGGGTATGGATATAAAGCACCAGGTTTTCGTATCGTCTACATATAAAGATTTAGTTGAACAGCGCAAAGCGGTAATTCATGCTCTTTTAGAATTGGACTGTATTCCTGCCGGGATGGAACTCTTCCCGGCCACAGACGAAGATGCTTGGAGTTTAATTAAAGAAGTAATAGATGGTTGCGATTATTACATGCTGTTAGTGGCTGGAAAATATGGTTCGGTTTCATCTTCTGGGATTAGCTATACCGAAATGGAGTTTGATTATGCTGTGGATACAGGCAAACCAATTTTAGTTTTCCTACATGAAAACTCAGATTCGTTGCCCTCTACCGTTACGGAGAAGAATCCAGAAATTCAAGCTAAGCTCGATGTTTTTAAGGAAAAAGCTAAGGCTAAACACTGTAAATTTTGGACATCGGCAGAAGATTTGGGTGGAAAAGTATCTCGTAGCTTGGTTCAGCTCAAGAAGCGTCATCCATCTCCAGGTTGGATACCGGGGCGCTATGCTGCCTCCTCAGATATGCTTCGAGAACTTGATGAATTACGTACCAAAGTTGCACAGCTAGAATTAGCTGCCGTCATGGTGTCTGATGGAGAAGATATATCACATCTCTCGCAAGGAGCAGATTTAGTGTATCTTAGTTGTGATTTAAAAAAGGATGCAGCTGGAAAAAAGGAGAATTTAATTTTGAAATGCTCATGGGATGAATTGCTTTCTTATTTTGGGGCAAATATGAGTGCAGAATGCACAGACAGAGAGATGATTCAGCGTTGTGCGCTATGCTTTTTTCATAGCATGTCAATTGATTTGCAAAAATTAAATTCATTTAAAGAAATTGTTATTCCATATGTTGTAGAGGATAAAATATTGGTGCAATTTCAGGCATTGGGATATATAGCGCCTGGAATAAAAAAGAGAGCGGTAGCTGATAGAGAAAGGTATTGGCGACTTACCCCCAAAGGAGAAAAGCACATGCTGAGTGTAAGAGCTCAACAGCGCTAGAAATCCTAATAAATACCCGCAGGCGAAAGCTACCGTTGAGCGTAGGTAAATGAGATACATTCACATCGTTTTTCCGCTGGCCACAGCCTGCGTAGGTTTCCAGGGTTCCTCGCTGTTCTCTCCGATTATGTCGCGCACTTCCTCGATACGCTTCCACGCATGCAGCGCCGCCCGCTTGGCGGCCTGCTTGCTCTTGTAAAGATGCTCCAGCGTCTTGAGCGTGCCCTTGGCACCGGCTTGCTCCTGCCCCGATTTTTTCTTCTTCGCCGCCACGTCCTTCCACCTTGCCACCACGCCCGTGATACCTTCGTCCGGGTCTTTCTCTTCCTCGCGCTCAGCCTCGACCGCTTCCGTTTTCGTCTCAAATTCCACTCGCGTGGTAAACCCGTTGCCGCCCAGGCTGTGCGTGACTTTGACCGATAGCCATTCGGTGGCGTCGATCTCGGGCTTGAAGCCGGTCACGGTCACGGGCGATTGCGGGAACACGGCCGGGTTGCCCAGGGCCAGGCTCATTTCAAAGGTGGCCAGGCCGCGCAGGATGCGCTGCCATTCGGCCACGGCCGCTGCGCGCGCGTCGGTTTCGTTGGCGAAGGTGGTGCGCAGGCGCTTGCTGTTGCCGGGCACGCCGGCCACCACGCTGCGGCGGCGCGCGTAGCGCTCGTCGTGCCAGAAGGCGCGCACGCCTGTGTAGGCGTCGCTCTCGGCGCTGTGGTAGCGGTGGCCGTCGCCCAGGGCGCGCGTGATGGGGATGACGGGCAGCGCCTTGCCGCTGGCGGTGCGGCTCTGGTTGATGGGAATGAACAGCAGGGTGTCATTCTTGACGGTGGCCACCGCGTCGTATTTCCTGCCCAGCCGGCGCAGGAAGGCCGCATCGCTTTCGTGGGTCTGGTCGATGTGCTCGATGGCGGTGTCGCGCAGGCGCGCCGACACGCCCGACGCCAGCTCGTTGCGAAAGGCGATGGCCTCGATGATGGCGCCCAGGGTGGTCTTGTGAAAGCTGTGCTCCTGCTGCTGCTTAAACGTGTCGATCAGGTTGGCCGACCTGGCGCGCAGGGTGATGGTGTCGGGCGCGCCGCTGTGCTCCACCTCGTCCACGGTGAACTTGCCCATATCCACCAGTCCGGTGGCTTGCCAGCCCAGTGCCAGGGCGATCTGCGCGCCGCGCGGCGGCAGGGCCAGTTTGCCGTCGCTGTCATCCAGGGAAATGTCGAGCTGGTCGCTCTCGTCGCCACGGCACAGGGTCAAGGTCAGATTGATCAGCCGCGGTGAAACGATGGCCGTCAAATCCTTGTCCTCAATGCTGACCTTGAAGGCGGGGATATGCTCGCTCATTTGAACTTGTCCGCCGCGCTGCCGATGGCGCCGCTGATGGTGCCGCCGATCTTGTCTTTCATCTCGCTGACCACGCCGCCGTATTTCGACGTGATGCCGCCGACCACGTTGCCCACCACGCTGCCCACGGCATTCTTGGCCGCGCCCGCGATGCTGCTGGTCATGCCGTCGATGCTGAGCATGTTTTTCAAGTCGCCGATGTCGCCCAGGCCGACCATGGCCAGCACGCCGTCGTCGTCGCGCTTGAGCGTAATCGAGAACTCGACGCGGCGCGCGCCGCCGCTGCCGTCCAGGATGGTGCGCCCCTCGGTCATGCTGGTGATGCGGTACGAGCCGAGTATGCGGCCCGTGCCTTGGATCAGAATCCACGATTTGCCCGTGTCGGCCATCATGCGCAGCGCATCGAGCGAATACAGGGAGCCGGTCAGTTCCGGCGCCACCCAGCCCGACAGCGTAATCGTGTCGTCGCCTGGCCCCACGTACTGGTGCGCGTCGCGCAGGCCCACGCGGGCCGTGCTGGCGTGCTTCCATTCCGTTTGCCGCTGCAACTCGTGATAGGCGAGGGTGGGCAGGCTGAACACGAACATTCCTAAAATCATCATCATGGTGTGCTTCTTTCTTTAATCGTGGTCGCGCAGGGACGAGCGGATGCGTGCCGCCTTTTCGCGGTCGCGCTGATCGAGCGCTACGCTCACAGCGCGCGCGATGGCCTGGGGATCGGTGCCGGCTTGCACATGGAAGGTGATTTCGATCTTGTCGCCCTGGATGGTCATGCCGGCACCAAAGCCGCCCACGGGCAGCGGGGCGCGCGTGTCGAAGGCGCTGGCCGGCAGGGCGATCGCCGTGCCGATGGCGATGCCGGCGCCCAATTGCGTCAGGCGCTGCGCCAGGCCGGAAACCTTGGCAATCGGCGCGCCCTCGCTGCGGTCCAGGCCCACGGCCAGGCCTTGCATGGTGTAGTCGCCGAGCTGGGCAAACACGCGGCTTGGGCTGTGGATGCCCAGCTTTTCCTTGAACCAGGCAATGGTGCTGGAACCGGCATTGCTGATGGCATCCTTGACGGCACCCATGGAGCCGGTGATGCCGTTGACCAGGCCGCGCAGGATGTTGGCGCCGAACTCGGTGAACTGCGCCGGCAGCTTGATGCCGAACCAGCTCATGACACCCGCGAACGCCTGGTAAAACACGCCGACCGGTGACCAGTTGATAATCAGGGCCGTGATGCTGCCCATGCCACCGGCGCAGACGGTACGCAGGCGCGACCAGATATCCGCGAAGAAGGCAGAAATAGGCGCCCAGGACGCGGTGATGCGCTGCAGGATGCTGGCGCCGAAGTCGGTGAACTTGGCCGGCAGCGTGATGCCGAACCAGCCCAGCACGCCCGCGAAGGCACGATAGAACAGGGCGAGCGGTGTCCAGTTGGCGATCAGGGCGCTGACGCCGCCAATGCCGCCGGCAAAGGCGGTCTTGATCTGCGACCAGATGCCGGTAAAGAAGCCGGCCAGCGGCGCCAGCCCCTTGGCGAAGCGCCCCCGGATGCTGGCCGCAAAATCGGTGAACCTGGCCGGCAGCGCGATGCCGAACCAGCCCAGCACGCCCGCGAAGGCGCGATAGAACAGACCCAGCGGTGACCAGTCGGCGATCAGGCTATTGATGCCGGTAAAGCCGCCGGCGAATGCCGCCTTGACGTCTGACCACAGGCCGCCGAAGAAAGCCTTGATCGGCTCCCAGTATTTGTAGATCAGGAAGGCGGCGCTGGCGATGACCGTGATGGCGATGCCAATCGGGGTCATCAAAAGTGCGCGGCCCAGCCACAGCACGGCGCGGCCGGCCCACATGAAGGCGCCGCCCAGGCCGCGCAGGATGGGCGTGAGCACGCCGCCCGTCACGCCGATTTTGGCGAACATGACGTGCAGCATGGCATATGGGCCGATCATGGCGGCAATGCCCAGCATCAGCGGGCCGAGTACCAGCATCAGGGCGGCCAGCACGGCAAAGGCCGTAATCATGACCTTGGCCACGGTCGGGTTGCGTTCCATGAAACCATTCAGGCGCTGCACGGCGCTGATGGCCAGCTCCAGCCCCTGGGCGTACAGCGGCAGGATTTTCTCGCCCATGGTCAGTTTCAAGTTGGCCAGCTTTGACTGCGCCTCCAGTTCCTTGCCGGCGGCCGAGTCGCGGCCCAGCTTGTCCAGTTGACCAATATCTGCGGCGCCACGGTTGAGTTTTTCGTTCTTGTGGATTTGCACGCGCTGCAAATACATCTGCGAGTACAGGTTCGACGCGGTGCGGTTGGAAAAGATGCTGCCGATGGCATCGAGAACCTGTTTCTTTTCCGTGATGCCTTTCTTGGCCAGTTGCGGCAACAGCACCTTTTCCAGCCATTCGAACTGGTTTTCGCGGAACAGCTCGGCGCCCAGCAGCGCGCCGGGATCGAGGAACGAGACTTGCCCGGCCTTGTCGTGCTTGACCTTGCTCTTGTCACCAATCAGACCGAACTCTTCCAGCTTCCTGGCAGAGCGCTTCGTCGTGCGGCCCTGGTACAAGTTCTGGTAGGCGCTCATCAGCGACGTGCCGACGCGGTTGCCGCTCATTTCCTGCACCAGCGGTTCCATCTGGTAGTAAAAGGCGTCATCTTTCAAGCCCTTGGCCGCGATGCCGCCGGTCTTGATCATGTTCAGCCATTCATTCGGGCCGACGCGCCCGCCCGTGGCCGTGATGACCTGCTGCACGATATTGGCCTGGGCTTCGAACTTTTCCTTGCTCTCCAGACCGCCGCGCAGCTCGATCACCTTGAGCATGTCCATGAACTTGCGTTCGTTGTCGACGCCTTCGGCCTCGCCAAAGAAGGCGTGATTGGCAAACTTCATCTTGGCCAGGGTAGGGGCGACCATTTCCGCGTGGTGGACGTCGGCAAAGGCGCTCATGCCGTCGCGCATGAGCTGCAGGTTGTCGAGCTGACTGGTGCCGTAGGTTTTCATGTTGCGCGCAAAGGCAACGGCCTCGGCTGACACTTTGTCGCCCAGGCCCAGGGCGTTGACGCGGCCCACTTCCGTTTGATAGTGCTTGGCCTCGTTCAGTCCCTTGATGACGGGCGCGCCCATGACGGCGCCCGTGGCGGTGGCGCCAGCGCCGGCCATGGCCATGTTGCCCGCCTTGTTGCGCAGCTTGTCGGCATGCTGGGTGGCGTTGGTGACGCGCTGCTGCTTGGCGGCAGAGGCGGCCAGGCGCTTTTGTTGCGAAGCCAGTTCAACGTTCGTCAGCTGGATGCTGTTTTTTAACCACTCCTGCGCCTTGCCCAGTTGGCGCGTATCGATGCCTGCGTCTTTTAGGCTGGTACGCAGGACGCGGAATTGCTGGCTTTGTTCGCGGCCTTTCAGCGTCAATGCCTGCGTGACTTTGACTGCCGCGTTAAATTCGCGCGTCAGAGCGCGCGTGGGCGTCGTGGTCTGCTTCATTTTCGCAGCAAGATCATTCAGTTTGTCTTGCGCTTCTTTCAGCTTGGTACGCGTCGCATTGATACCGCTATGCAGTTCGCGGAATTTCCCCAAGTTTCTCTGCTGGGTGTTCAGCTCGCGCAAACGGTCGCTGGTCGCTTTCAACGCCTTGGCCGTGTTGCTGGAACCGCTCATGATTTTTTTCAGCGGGCCGGTAATCTTGTCCAGTGCCGCAAATACCACCTGTAGTTTCAAATCCCGACCAGCCATCTATTCCGCTCCGCTTCGCAGCCGGGCGCGTTCGCGCCAGGCCATCAGTTCATCAATCGTAAAGCCGTCCATCGCTGCCGGCGTCCAGTGGAAGACGCCGGCAATGTCGGCCATGGCGTCTTCTACTTCGCCGGGGATACCGAAAGGCGATCTGCTTTGCTCGCCAAAAAACCGCCCACCTCGGCGCCCACGGCCAGCAGGTCGGCCGGGTCCATGTTGGCGATGTCGTGTGCGGTCAAGGTTGGCTCGGTGATGCGCGGCAGCACGATCTGCAGGGCCGACACGTTCAGGTTGGCCAGCTCGATCAGGGAAATGCCGCGCAGGGCGCCCGCTTTGGGCTTGCGCACGGTGAGCGAGGTGATGAAGGTGTCGCCGCGCTTGATCGGCTCGTCCAGTTCGATGACGGCGCTGTTTTGGGTATCGTTGTTCATTGTGGTTTCCTTGTGGTTTGGTGGTAAGTAAAAGGGGATTACAGGCCGATGGCCTTGCGGATGGCCGCATTCGTGTCGCCGCCGCCGAAGTTCTCGGTGCCGCTCATGAAGTCCAGTTCGATGACGGTGGCGCCGTCGATCATCAGCTTGTAATAGCTGCAAGCCATGGTGTATTTGTGCGTGGTGTCGTCGCCCATCTTGGCGCCGCCCATATCGATTTCCTTGTAACGGCCGCGCACGACGACCTCGACGGCGGCAACCGTGCCCTCATCGTCTTCCTGGTAGGCGCCGGCAAAGCGCAGTTGCACGGCGCCGTGCGCGTGGGCGCCGTACTGTTTCAGGGCTTCGGCGATCAGGCCGCCGCCGCTCCATTCCAGCGACAGCGCCTCGTTGCCGAAGTCAACGGACACGGGGCCGCTCATGCCGCCGGCGCGGTACTCTTCCATCTTGCGGCTGAGCTTGGGCAAGGTGACTTCGGGCACCATGCCCATGAAAGAGACGCCGTTCTGGAACAAGTTAAAATTTTTCAGTTTGCGGGGCAGTCCCATAATTTCTCCAGTATTTCAATGCGCCCGCGCTGGCGCGGGCAGGGTGGTGATAGCGATTACGCAGCGATGCGCGAGGCGAAGTCGGCCAGGTAGCGGTCGGTGATGCGCTGCTGGAATTTCAGGTTTTCCAGCGGCGGCACGGGCGTGTAGTCGTAATCGATGGCCAGCTTGCCGTCTTTCAGGCCCGTCTTGTCGTTGTATTGCTCGTCATACCAGGCGTGGCCGTCGATGATGTAGCCCTGCAATTTCAGGTCGCGGAACTTGGCGTTGATGCTTTCCAGCAGGTCGCGCACCAGGGACGGGTGCAAGGGCACGTCGACATAGGCGAAATGCGCTTCGGCGATGGTGTCGGCCAGCACCTGGGCCGTGCGCGTGTAGCTTTCGAAATAGAAGAAGCCGCCCTGTTCCTCGCAGGTGCGCGAACCCCAGAAGCGATAGCCGCCCATGTTAATCAGGGTGGTCACTTCCTTGGCGTTGAGCACGCCCGCATCGGTGGCCGGGTCTTGCAAGTCGAAAAACACGTCCTTGGTGATGCCGGTCGGGCCGTTGACGACCACGTTAGACAGCGTTTTGTGCCAGCCCGTTTCCTCGTCAATCTTGGCACGCAGGCCCATGGCGTAGGCGACGGCGGAAATGCTGGCTTCTTCATCGGTGGCGGTGTTCCAGTCGACAAAGTCCGGCCAGATCATCATGACTTCGCGCTGGCCGAACTGGCCGCGATAGGCGATGGCCGCCGGGACGGTGGCGCAGCCATAGGCCGACGCATACACGAAGGCGCGCAGGCGCTGTGCCACGCTGGCCAGGGCATTGGTGACGGCCTGGGTGTCCAGCCCCGGCGCGCCCAGGATGCGCGGCTTCACGCCCAGCTTGCTTTGCGCGGCCAGCAGCGCCTTGGCGCCCAGGTATTTGCCGTCCGGCGACACGCCGCCCACGGCATTGGTGGTGGTTTCCGCTTCCGTTTCGCCTTCGGCCACGCGCACCACGACGGTCAGGGGCTTGGTTTGTGCGGCGATGGCTTCCAGCGCGCGATACAGGGTGCCGGTCTTGCCGGCCTTGCCCATGGCGGCCAGCACGTTGGTGACGAGCACGGGCGTGTCGAGCGGGAATGCTGCCGGGTCGGCATCGTCGGCTGTGGCGATCAGGCCCAGCACGGCGGTGGATACGGTGCGGATCGGGCGCGAACCCTCGTTGATTTCGATGACGCGCACGCCATGGTGGTAGTCGGTGGGCATGGTTACTCCTG
This sequence comes from Janthinobacterium sp. BJB401, assembly GCF_013372745.1. NCBI lineage: Bacteria > Pseudomonadati > Pseudomonadota > Betaproteobacteria > Burkholderiales > Oxalobacteraceae > Janthinobacterium > Janthinobacterium sp. BJB401. Next base: position 45,211 of record NZ_JABXFH010000010.1, read on the forward strand.
TCAGTGGTATTTAGAAAATGATCAATATGGCTCAGGCAATTCCTGAGGTGAACGCCGGGAGCAGCCGCTCAGGCGCGCTCTCGATAATGGCGAGGTAGGCGTCATGGATTGCCGCCGCCAGTGCGTCGCTATCTGTCGCAGCAACTACGTTCGGGACGGTGGTGATATCCAGTAATGCCTGGCGTGCGGCGATGACTGCCTGTACCAGTTCGCTGTCAGCTGATTGCATGGCCGCAAATCCGACGCCAGCGATACGATTCAATATGTCGTCACGGCTGGCGCGAACCGCGCCGAGATAGGCTGCGGCCTGGTCGGCGAATGGCGTTGGTTCCGGCGCGGCAATGATCAGCCGCCCATCGACAAAATGAAATGTGTGGCCGAGCGGTCGCTTCATCGCTGTGTCAAAATCTGCCCAATCGACCGCAATTGCATCGGTGGGCAGAGTGTCCCCGTAATCGATATCGAGTGGATAAAATGAACCTGTCATTTCCGAATACCTGATTTTCAAACTCATCATCGTTCCTTGTTATTTGCCGACTGCACGCCAGCGCATCGGCTGCTGAGAGGCCGAGCCCTGGAATAAACTAAACTGCGTAGTTGCGCCAGGCTGAAAATCAGTGCCTGCAATTGCGCCGGGCGCAGCCGCCCCGGCCATGACGGCGACAACCTGTAAAACTGCGGATGTGAAGGGGATAGGGAATGTCACAGGCGTCGCGACGTTAGCAGCAGATACCAATGCCACTCCCCATTGCTCTATATATCCTCCGGGCAACTGCTTATAGCCATTAGGCGTCAATGACGATGAAAACGACGACGAAAACTGTAACTGAGCGCTGCCGCCTATGCCCATCCAGCCAATAGTCGTGGCGATTAATCGCAAGGTATCGCCAGGCGCCATCGTCAGCGATACCTGTGGGGCCGATTGATTGACGAATATAAAATCTGCTCCCTGCCGTAACAGATTAACGATTCCCCCGGAAAAATTAGCGAACTCGACAATCTGTCCATTGGGCAGCGTCGATATCAATGGCAAATTCACGCTAAATGTACCTGCGCCAAAAAACTCGATCATCCCGGCGCATTGGACCGGCGTGATGGTTGCTGTGCTATTTAGTTGAGTTAAACCGGATAAATTTTCACCAGCTTTCGGTTTATATTGCGGATGCGGATCGGTAGCCGCTGCGTGCTTGGCCACTTGCTGGTCGCCGTAGGTGCGCGCGCTGGTGACTTGTTGATCGACGTAGGTGACTTTTGCCAGGAGCGGGTGCGCGTCAGTGGCAGCTTGGTGCTTGGCCAGTTGCTGGTCGCCGTAGGTGCGTGCGCTGGTGTCTTGCTGATCAACGTAGGCGACCTTCGCCAACAGCGGATGCGGGTCGGCGGCAGCCTGATGCTTGGCCAGTTGCTGATCGCCATAGGCGCGTGCGCTGGCGTCTTGCTGATCGACGTAGGTGACCTTCGCCAGAAGCGGGTGCGGGTCGGCGGCCGCCTGATGCTTGGCCAGTTGCTGATCGCCATAGGTGCGCGCGCTGGCGTCTTGCTGATCGACGTAGGTGACTTTTGCCAGGAGCGGGTGCGCGTCAGTGGCAGCTTGGTGCTTGGCCAGTTGCTGGTCGCCGTAGGTGCGTGCGCTGGTGTCCTGCTGATCGACGTAGGTGACTTTTGCCAGCAGCGGGTGCGGGTCGGCGGCCGCCTGGTGTTTGGCCAGTTGCTGGTCACTATAGGTGCGTGCACTGGTGTCCTGTTGATCGACGTAGGTGACCTTTGCCAGCAGCGGGTGCGGGTCGGCAGCAGCCTGGTGCTTGGCCAGTTGCTGGTCGCCGTAGGTGCGTGCGCTGGTGTCCTGCTGATCGACGTAGGTGACTTTTGCCAGGAGCGGGTGCGGGTCGACAGCGGCCAGATGCTTGGCCAGTTGCGCGTCGCTGTAGGCGCGCACAGTAATGTCCTGGTCATCGACATACTTGCGCGTGGCCAGAACGATGGACGGGTCGATTTTTAGCTCGATAGCGGCCGTGCTGGCGACGATCAGTACGATGCGCACCACCTGCATGCGGCCGCTACCTTCCGCCATCAGTGGCTTGTAGCTGGGCGGGCAGTTGGCCACGGCGCACAGGTCGCCTGCCTCGTCATAAATGCCGAGTTCGCGCATCCACCAGCCGCCCACATTCTCGGGCAAGACTTGCTCGGCAATGATCTGGCTGGTGTTGTCCGGGTCTTTGTCCAGCTTGTTCAGGTCGGCGCGGTGCACCTCGCGCACAAGCGCCTTTTGTCCTCGGTCGGGAACCGGTAGGGTGCCGTTACCGTCACCTACGCCCATTTTTTTGAGTTTCAGGGTTTGGCCCAGGGCGATGGCATTGGCCAGCTTGGCCTCGCCCACCTGGGTCAGAATTGCGAAATATGTGCTCATGGATAGATGGTCATGGTGTCGATGGTATGGGATGCGCCGGCCTGCAACAGCGTGCCGCGCACTTCGATGGTTTCCGCGATCCACGGATACACGGTCATGACGTCGCCGTGGTACGCGGCAATGCCGGTGTAAACCGTGCCGCGAGTTTCCAGATACAGCGCCAGGCCCGTCATGTGACGGCTAACGGGTTTGGCGTCGGCAATCAGGCGCTCCATTTCCTGAAACATGGCGTCCGTGATACCCGTGTCCAGCACGCCGACGTCGAGGCGGAACGTGCCCGGCACGCCCGGTGGCGTGGTCTGCCACCATTCGGTGATGCGGATCAAATAGCCCAGGGACTCCACCACGCGGCGCACGGCGGCAATCGTGCCCTTGTGCTTGTGGATGAAATAGGCCGCCTTGATGGCGCCGCGCTTGATCGATTCGGGCCAGGCATCGTCCCAGCGGTCGACGGAACAGGCCCAGGCCAGGAACGGCAACAAGTTGACCGGGCAGCGGTCGGCGTTCCATAGATCGCGCAGCGGCACGGGCACGTTGACCAGCTCGGCGCAGGCCACGGCAATGGCGCGCTCCAGCGCCGTGGTATTGGGCGGCAGGGTCGGCACAACCTTATTCATCGAGCACCACGACATTGAGCTTAATGGCCGTGCAGCGCGCGGCCTGGGTGGCGTTCAGTTCAATATCCGCCGCCGGGCTGGTCAAGACGACCTTGCGCACGCCCTCGACGTGCACGGCGGCGCTGCAGGCGGAACGATAGATGCTGTGCCCCAGCGGGCGGCGCGGCTGCGACACGCGCACGGCGTTGGCGTGCGCGGCGTCCAGCAGAATCGGCACTTCCGGGCCGACGCCGATAAACAAGGTGGCCTCGATCTGGTAGTCGATGACCTGGGCGGCTTGCACCGTCAGGCGGTCGCCCAGGGGGCGCACTTCCTCGGCGTTAAGCGCGCGCGCCACGGTGGCCAACAGGTCGGCGCTAGCGATGCCGGTGGCATCATTGGCCAGCACCGTGACGGTGACGCTGGCCGGCGCCGGGCTGGTGGCGCTCGCGTCCTTGACGCGGCCGTCGCTGCTGCGGGCGTGGAATTCGTAGGACGCTTTCGGGCCGGCCACGGACAGGCCGTCCGGCGCTTCCTGGATGCGCAGGCGGTAGGCGTCGTTGTCTTCCATGACGGCGGCCACGGGCGGCAGAGCGTTGGGATTTGCCGGCGTGATGACCAGGCGCGCCACGTTCACGTTGGCGCCCAACTGGTCCAGGTCGCCGTCGAGGGCAAAGGCCAGCATGACGGCCTTGCCCGCCTCGTTGACGCGGTTGCGCAGGATGGTTTCTTGATAGCTGTTCTCTTCCAGCAGTTTGGTGGCCGGTTCCGATTCCAGCTCCAGCAGGGCCGTGACGGCCGCGCGCTCGGCTTCCGGCAGCAGGCTGACCAGGTGCGTCTTGCGGCTGGCCAGGATGGCTTCGAAGTCCAGCACTTCGACCACGCTGGGCGCGGGCAATTGGGTCAGGTCGATGGGCGTGCTCATACGCCGCCGCCTTGCTTGACGGGCACGGACAGGGTGATGCCCTGGCCATTCGCTGTGCCGTCGAGCAGCAGGGCGATGGCGCCGTCCGTGTCGCGCGTGAGCTGCACGCTGGCGAGCTGCAAACGCGGCTCCCAGCGGCGCAGGGCAAAGGCGGTGGCCGCGTAGATGCGCAATTGCGTCGCGCTGTTCAGGGGCTGGTCGATCAGCTCGGGCACTTCGGAGCCATAGCGTCGGCGCCGGATGCGCGAGCCGATTGGCGTCGTGAGAATGTCGGTTATCGACTGGCGCAGGTGGCCCAGGCCCGTCAGGCTGCGCCCGTTGGCGGCGTGCATGCCCATCATGCTTGTGGCCCGCCCGACTGGTCGCTGCCGGCCCGGACGCCGCCGTGCGGATGCTTTGCCAGGCTGATGGCACCGGCCAGCACGTCTTCGCTGGCTTTGATCGTCCCTTGCACGGCCATGGCCACGCCGCCAGCGGCGCCAGCCTTGGCGTTCACGCCGCCGTTCAGGGCGGTGGCGCCGTTGACGATCAGGTTTTTCGTGACGATCAGGTCGCCCGTGCAAATGGTGCTCGGTGCGTTCGACGTGACCTTGTCGGCGGTGATGATGGCAGTGCCGCCGGGTAGCGTGGCCGTCAGGGCATGGGCCGCATGGTCATACTGCACCACGGCGCCGTCGGGGTAATGCGTGGTGTGGATGCTGTTGCTGGCTTCGGGCGCGTCAAACGCCTGCGAGTACAGCGCTGGCAGGATGATGCCGCGCGTCAGGTCTCCGCCCGGCGAAAAGACGATCACCTGTTCGCCGACTGTCGGCGCCGACCAGGTGCGCGTGTTGCCGGCGTGCCGCGTGGCCCATTTCAGCCATTCGGTGGTGAGCGTCGGCCCGAGCCGTACGCGCGCCTTGGCCCCTTTGACCTCGGCGATGGTGCCCAGGCGGATCAGGTTTTGCAGCAAGCGGAGGAGGTCGGACAGGTCGGCGTTCATGCAGTGCATGTTGCCGAAGTCCGCGTTCGGATGCACGCGGGGGCGGGTTGATATGCGGCTTAGCGACTATGGAAATCTTTGATATGCCTCTAGAATTTCCTTGATATTCATGCACTATCCCCCGTCATTTTTTCCCGTACGAAGCATCATTGATAATCTATTATCACAATAGAATTTATGTTCAGGGCGGCATTTTTAGATGAATTTCGTAAAAATTTCAAATTAAGATTTAATAATTTCGAAGTGATATTTTATTTGGTTGACTTGCGTAATTTAAGAGGAAAAAATTTAAATTTACCTTATTTTTTGCATGAGAAAATGTTGGTTCGGTGATTTTTGGTGATTTTTTGATATCCAATAGTAAGGTACTATAAATTTTCGTTTGTCAAAAATGAAAGCCAAAGGAGAGTGAGTGAAAACTATATTAGTTGTGTTAATTGTAATTTTAGATATTATCTTTTCAAGTGCGCTTGCTAATTCATTGGATGAGCGAGAGGGAGATCTGCAAGATATTGTAATTTCAAGTGTTGCACAAAATCCGCAACCAATCATCGATAGGTATACAGGGCAGTATTCGGGAAACAATGTTGTTGCACTATGTCTTTCAGGGCAAGAATCAGCGATATGTGAAAGTGTAAAAATTCCGGAAAAGGTCGGGAAGGTAACGGAAATAGTATTTGGAAATTTTAGTCAGAAGTATGATGCAAGTTGGCTTGCATTTACTAACGAAGCCGTTAGTTTTTGTGTTGCGGAAGGCCGATATTTATCGGTTCGATGCAAAAGTGTAGGATTGATAAACTACAATGGGGTAGATATTACATTTGATAGAAAGCGTACGGGAATTCCTTCGTTAGTCTTTAGTTCGACAAAAGTTAGAAAAAATTACATCCAACGCGTTGCAAATAGTTTCTTGAATCGCGTGTACGCCGCTGCCAATGAATTGGAGTTGTCTTCGGATGCCATGCCAACTAGTTCAAAATGCATCAAGGGAAACTGTGAAATTTCAATACAGCGTGAAGTTGATGTTGAAATTCCAATAGTTGAAATTACTGCTCCTTTTCCTGACTCACCATTCGATGGAGGTGGGTTCGTAATAGTTCCAGTTATCTTTGGTGACCCATTACAAGTGCCTGACCCATTGCCAAGTGGAGTTGCCCCAAGCGACATCTTAAAAGCTCGAGATCCTGTTGGCATGGCTGCTTGTACTGCAGGATATTATCGTACTTGGGGAATAATGGTTCAAGGATGTGTTGGTCTCAAAAATGCAAATCGTACGCGGATGTGCTTCGAAAAAGCTATGGCCGCATATTGGTACAATCTTGAGAACGAATGTTACGCTAAATATTATTAAATTTTTTGAAAGGCAGCCGATGGATCTAATCGGCTGCTTTTTGCCCTAGTGGGGGAAGTAAGCTTTTAAGATCATCTTCCTCTCCGTCAAACCAAGAGAAACCCCATCCAAATTTTTTACGTATTCTCAATTCCATATATATCATATTCATAGCTAGTTGCATGGCATGCCAACTATCGACTCCAGCGACATTTTTTGGCTCGTTAAATATTTTATCTATAAAAACCTCACAGCTCCAATGGTTTTCCGACATACGTTGCGGAATGCCAATACTCAAAAAAGTATCAAATTTTTCTCCATCTGGCGCCGTAGCACAAAAAACGCGTTTCATAAGATATCCTTGCTTTTCGGTATTGTTGTAAGTTAATAAATTTTATAATTATTGTGGGATTGATATTTTTATGGTGCAATGCTGACTGTGCGACTTATGTTCAGTAGTTATTTGATGTGATGTTTTAAGGCTGTATCATAATTGATAGCCATTTCAATGATAACTTTCCTATATGCCAATGGTGGTTGGGTGCGTTCAATGCGACACAACTTTAACTCATTTGATAACTAATGTCAGTTGAAGTTTACATTGGAGTATCTTAGCTTTTTTCGATGTGACGCAGCAACGATTCGCGTATCAACGTCCGATCCGGTTCATTCAAGCCCAACAGCGGCCGCTCCGGGTACTTGTGCAGTGGCCCTTTTTTCGACAAGCGGTCTCGCTGGCCAAACTGATGCACATGCGCCACACGCGCCACCCAGCCAAAAAAGCCGACCTCTATCTGGTCGCCGGTCGCTTTTACTTTCAGGTGTTTGGCGGTACGAATCTTGGCGAACATGGCCGCCTTCTGCCGCTTGATCCGTCCATTCTTCCCCTTGAATTCCTTGCGCCGCTTGCGCGCCGGGTAGGCTGTGCCATCCGGCCCCTGCTGGGCCTTGATGCGCTGCGCCTGGCTACGGCGCAGGTCGATGGCCACCTTGTGATTGATGGCGCGGCGCTGGGCTGGCTGCAGCTTGGCCAGCAGCGCGCCGGCCCAGGCTTCCAGCGCGTGCAGGTCGCCGCTCATGGCGTGGCCTCGGGCGTGCGCCATTCGGCCAGCAGGGTGTCGCCGTTATACAGCTTCCAGAACTCGTCCGCGTAGGCCGGCATGTGCTGTATCTCGGCCAGGTGTTTGATGTCCAGGCGGCCGGCCTCGCCGGTCTTGACGGCCACGCGTTCGGTCAGGTCCAGCTTGATCGAGATATCGACCGTTTCATGGTTGTTGAAATCGACTTCGAAGGCGATGCCGTGCTTGCGCGTTTCCTCGTTGGCCATCAGGTCGAGCTGGTGGACTTTCAGCCAGGCGATCAGGGCCACCATGATGGCGTCGGCGTCGCCCGCGTAATCGGTGACGATCAGGTTGAGCTTGAAGCGGTATTCGAAGGAGAGGGAGGCGGTGGCCGATGCCACCACGTTGCCCTCGTCGGCGAAAACCAGCAGGCGGTCGGGGTCGCGCTGCAGGTCGGGGATGGCGGCGGCTAAGTGCTGGCGCAGGCTATTCGGTTTGTACATGGTAGGTGTCTCGCACGGTGTTGTAGGCGTCGATGCAGGCGTTCAGCTGGCGGGTGGCGTCGTCGCCGTCGCCGGCAATGGCGTCAAGAGCTGCCGCAGTCGCCGGGTCAAGTTCGGCGCGCGCTTGGTGGCGATGGCCTGCGGCAGCGGAGGTATCTGCAGTTGCGGCGCACTGGCCGCCGGCGATGGGGATTGACAGGCGCACAGCGCCGCTGCGCACGTCAGCATTGAAATGGTCGCGTTCAGTTTTCGCATGGGTTTGCTCCTGGGTGAGGTGGTCGGCGCGCTGCGCCAGGGCGGCGCCGGCCGCGCGCTCCAGCGAGAGCACGCGGGCCGTGGCCTGGGCCAGTGCGGTGGCGGCGGTGGTCTTGCTGGTGGCCGCCTGCCGTTGCAGTTCGGCGATGCTGGCGTCCTTGCGCCAGCCCTGCGCCATCCAGCCCGCCAGGGCGCCGCACAGCAGGCAGGCGGCCAGCGGGCGCCATGTGGTCGCGGTCACATGGCCACCCGTTCCTTGATCCAGCCGAACAGGAAACGGCGCTGGGTCTTGTTGGCTTCCGTGATTTCCAGGTAGCGCGCCGCCTGCAATCCGTTCAAGGCGCGCAGCAGCACGGCCGCGCCGTCCTGGCCGCGCCATTTCAGGAAGGCGGCCAGCGCGCCTAGGGACTGTTCGCCCAGGTGGCCATCGACAACCAGGATGGGATAGCGTGCGCCCGTGTCATTGAAACCGTTCAGCCAGCGCTGCAGGAACTCGGCCGCGCGGTGCGGCCCCATGTTCACGCCCGTGTCGATCAGTTCGGCGCCGATGCCGGCATGCAGAGCCAGCACCTGGTCGAACTTGGGTTCCGTGATGTAGCGCGCCGTGTAGATGGCGCGCGCCACCGCCACGGGCAGGTCGCGCATCGGCCCCGTGTAGCCGTTGGCGCGCGCCACGGCCACGGTGATGCCGTAATTGGTTTCGCCGCCTTTGTCTTGCGTGTCGTTCACATAACCGCCTTCGGCGCGCAAGATGGCGTCGATGATGCGCGCGATGAGTGGGTTTTCCATGGTGACCATCAATGCTCCTTCGCGTCTTTGACCAGCTCGGCGATGTCCTTGTCGCTGCGGCGCTGGAACCACAGGGCCACGGCGCGCGATACCCACCAGCCGGGGGCGCCGACGATCAGATCGATGGCGGACGCGTTGACCATGGCGCCGATGGCGGGGAGCTGGGCGCACAGGAGCTGGTACACGGTGCCGCCCAGCAGGCACGAGAATACGCCCGCGCAGGCCAGGCGGGCGACGAATTCGCCCTTGTTGAAGGTGCCGTCGCTGTTCAACGGCGGCAGCACGATGTACAGCATGGCGGCGCCGACCATGCCCAGCGCGGCCTTGAAGCCGTACAGTTTGACCAGGGTGGCGAAACCACCAAACGATTCTGCGGACATTGCTTGATTCTCCGGGGTAAAGTTAGATAGATTTTTCATGATGGATAAAAGGGTGAATGCCAGGATCAGTCCCATAGCTGCACGATGTCAGCAAGCTGGCCCGTGCTGGGCGTCGGCTCGGGCAGGGTGACGACCAGGCCCGCCGGCAGCACGGCGCCGTGGCGCGCCAGCGCGGGATTCATTTCCAGGGTGTGCTCGACGTATCCCGCGCCGTCGCCCAGGTAGCGCCACACCAGGGCGTCTACCGTGTCGTGCTGCCGCGTGCGCACCTGCATCAGATCAATTCCACGGTGAGGTGCGTGCGGCCGACCATATCGGCGATGGCCCATTGCGCGTTGCGACGCTGCGCGCCGGGCGCCTCGTCCAGCCATTCCATGCTTTTCTTGTCGCTGACGGAGGTGGCCGTGCTGTCGTAGTCGCGGTAACGTTCGATCAGATCGGCTTTGGCCGTGCTGTAGACGGCGCGCCGGTACTGCGCCACCAGGCGGGATTCGCGGTTGATGCGCGTGGCCGGCACGTCGACCAGGGCGGCAATACCGGCTGCGGCCTGCTTGCCCTGCCAGTCGGCCAGCTCGCGGTTGACGTGCAAAATGGCATCGACCACGGCTTGCACCAGGCGCGCGTCGGTGACGGTGCCATCGAGGCGCATGGCGTCGCGCATATCGGTAAGCAGGATGTCGGGAAACCAGCCGTCGTTCTCGATGATGCCGGCGGCAGGCGCCGGCGGCGCCGGGGCGGTGCCAGGCTGGGTTGACGGGGGCAGGGCCATGAAGGACATACGGGCGCTTTCAAAAATGGGGCGGTGGACGGGGTTCATCAGGCTGATGGATTAGCCAGAATTCCCCCGTGCCGCCGTGCTGCGGGGGATGCGCTTTACGTGGAACCGGCCGCGCGCTTAATGCGCCGTTCCAGCTTTTCCATATCTTTCTTGACGCCGCACGACTCGGACAGGGCGCGGGCACGTTTCAGCTGGCCCATGGCCGTTTCCGCCTGCGCCACCAGCGCCGGGGCGATGTCCGTGTCGTCGGCCTGGTCCAGCACGGTGATCATGGCCAGGCCGATGGCCTTGTGCAGCTTGGCGCGCGCCTGGTCCGGCGCGTCGCTGGCGGCCGTCAACTGTTCGACGGTGCCCAGCACCTGGGCCGCGTGCTGCGGATCGCTGGCCAGCTTGCCGTGCAGGAAGCCCTCGGCAAATTCGTCCAGCATCAGGGTGGCGATGTCGCGGCTATAGGTATCGGGCAAGGTGAACTTGTGCGCCAGCGCGTATTCGGCCATGACCAGGGCGCGCGCGTACTCGCCCGTGTCGATGTGCCATACCAGCAAGGTGGCGAACACGTCATCCTGGGCGCCCTTGCCTCCGGCCAGCACGCCGTCAATCCATTGCGCGTAATCCGGCAACAAGGTGGCCTTGACCTCGATCTTGCGTTCCACCGACTGGATGGCTTTCAGGCGGCGCCTGTCGTCGGCCAGCTTGTAGAGCATCATTTCGTAGGCTGTGCCGGTGGTCACACCCTGCGGCGCGGCGGCGCCGGCCGTGCGCTCGGCCAGCATGCGCGCGCGGTGGCGCAGGGCAGGTGATTGATTACTCATCACTTGTCTTTCAGCTCGATGTTTTCCACCAGCGCGGCCAGGCCCAGGTCTTCGATCACGTAGGCGTCATTCGATGACTCGTAGTTCTCGATGCGGTCGCGCTTGGGTTCGTCGAACACGCGGCGGCGGCGCGCGCCGTCCTGGAAGTAGATCGACAGATTGTCGAAGCGCGTGATGAGGATCGCGTTGTCTGGGAAGTAGGGCACGCGCGCGGCCGGCAAGCCGCCAATGCGTTTCTGGCTGATGATGATGTCGGCCGCCAAGGTTTCCGTGGGCGCCTGCTTGGTGTTGACCAATGGGAAATACTTGTCATTCAACAGCTTGCGCCCGACGATGGCCACCAGGTTGGTGTCTTCCTGATACCACGGGTCCAGCAGGTTGACGGCGTCCGTCACGGCCGCGTCCAGGTTGGCATAGTCTGCGCCGTCCACGTCGCCGATGATGACCTTGCCCGGCATGCCAGCGGCCACCAGGCCCAGCACGCGCTCGGGCGCCTGTTCGCGCAGGTGCTGCAGCCAGCCTTTATTGACGTCTTGCAGCAGCGGATTGGCGGCCAGGTCGGTGGTGGCCATGACTTTCACGCCATTGAAACCGATGACGATGCGGTCCAGCGCCTGGCGCGTCAGGATGGCATTGGCCACGCGCGATTGAAAGTCCTGAAACTTGGCCCAGGCGTCCAGCTTGGCATAGCTCAAATGCGTGTCGAAGTTGGTTTGTTCGCAGCGGTACTTCGTGCTGTCCATGGTGGACAGGTCGCGCGTTTCGCGTTCCTTATCCTTGGTGTTGGTGCGGCTGGCAATCGGGCCGGACACGCCCAGGCCCAGCTTTTCGCCCTCCTGCTCGCCCACGCCGATGATGTTCACTTTCGACAGGAACTCGCTCGATTCCTGCATCTTGTTTTCCAGCTTTTGCTGCACGCTGGGCGTGACGCTGAAGGTCTTGGCCACGTTGTCCGTGTCGTTCAGTTGGCCCAGGCGGGTTTCATATTGGGAAAATACCTGGCGCGTTTGCTTTTTCATGAATCATTGCTCCGTTGTTGAATGGGGGAAAGAAAGGGCGCGGGCGCTTAAAACTCGGTCTGCACGGCGCCGTCATTGCCGGTGGCGGCAGGGCGGCGCGGGCCGTTGCCGGGCGCCGCGTCCATCTGCGCCTTGAAGGCGGCCAGCTCGTCCTGCGTGGTCTGCAATGCCGTTTCGGCCGCGTCGATGCGCTTCGCGGCTTCGGCGTAGTTGTCGTTGGCGGTGACGACGTGGCCAGCCAGCGCCTGCACGGCTTCGCTGATGTCGGCGAACTGCGCGGCGTCGGTGCCGGATTTATTGGAGAAGCGCGACAGCAGGTTTTTCACGGCGTCGGCCAGCTTGATGCCCTGCTCTTCAAACTCCAGTGTCACCTCGACGGCGGACGTGAACAGGTTGGCGCTTTGCTGTTTGCGGCTGGCGGAGAACTTCAGCGCCTCGGTGCCCAGGCTGGCCGGACTGTCGGTGACGCCCAGGCCGACCAGGTAGGGCTGCGATGAGTCGGCAAAGTCGGGCTGAATTTCCAGGCTGGTGTACAGCTTCTGTTTAGCCTTGTTGATGGCCACCAGTTCCGGCGTAGGCTCGATCTGCGCGAACAGGGCCAGTTTCTTGCCGCTGTCGGTGTCCACCTCTTCGGCTTTCACGGCGATCACGTCGCCGTAAGCCTTGAACTGGCTGTCGGGCAGGATGCCGCGAATGTGTTCCAGCCAGATGCGCGCGCCGTAGGTTTTCGGGTTGTAGGTGGCGGCGATCTGCTCGATGGTGGCGCGGTCGATGTTGCGGCCGTCCGTGGTGGCGCCTTCGGTGGCGACGCGGAAGAATTGGGATTTAGGCATGGTGGCGTGTCTCGGTTGATCGGATAACGCCATGGTCAACGTCTTGGCGCTGCGATTCAATGCGGTGCGGGTTGCTATGGGCCATAGCGACTTCTGCCTTCCCCCGCTCCGCGCGCGCGCGGCCTACGCTGGCGGCATGCTGACAATCGAGAAAACAAGCGAACAAACCACCGACCAAATCATCGGTGAAATGGCCGTGCCCGAATCTGAGCCGCGCCGTGCCGCGCGCGCCCTGTACTGGAAGGGCTGGCGTATTTCGTCCATCGCCCGCCACCTGGGGATCAAGCGCAGCACCATCAACAGCTGGAAAGAGCGCGACGAGTGGGACAAGGCCCAGGCCATCGAGCACGTCGAGGCGTCGGCCGAGCTGCGGCTGGTGAAGCTGATCGAAAAAGAGGTCAAGAGCGGCAGCGATTACAAAGAAATTGACCTGTTGGCGCGCACCATCGTGCAGATGGCGCGCGTGCGCCGCTATGAGCAGCCGGGCGGCAACGAGGTCGATCTCAATCCCAAGCTGGCGAACCGCAACGCCGGGCCGAAGAAGAAGCCGACGCGCAACGACTTCAGCGAAGAACAGAAAATCCAGCTGCTTGACGCCTTCCAGGATTCGCTGTTCGATTACCAGAAAGTTTGGTATCGCAATGGCGACCAGCGCACGCGCGCCATCCTCAAAAGCCGCCAGATTGGCGCCACCTGGTACTTCGCCCGCGAGGCGCTGGCCGACGCCATGCAGACGGGGCGCAATCAGATTTTCCTGTCCGCTTCGAAGTCGCAGGCCCACGTCTTCAAGCAATACATCGTGCAATTCGCGCGCGAGGCGGCCGGCATCGAGCTGACGGGAGACCCCATCGTCTTGCCGAACGGGGCGCATCTGTACTTCCTGGGCACCAATGCGCGCACGGCGCAGGGCTACCACGGCAATTTCTACTTCGATGAATTTTTCTGGACACAGAACTTCCAGGAGCTGAACAAGGTGGCCTCGGGCATGGCCATTCACAAGAAATGGCGCAAGACCTACTTTTCCACGCCATCCTCGACCACGCACCAGGCCTATCCATTCTGGACGGGCGAGCTGTTCAACAAGCGCCGCGCCAAGGCGGACCAGGTCAATATCGACGTCAGCCACAGCCGCCTCTCGTCGGGTTTTACGGGCGAGGACAAGATCTGGCGCCAGATCGTCACCATCCTCGACGCCGAGCGTGGCGGCTGCAACCTGTTCGACATCGACGAGCTGCGCAACTTCGAATACAGCCCCGACCAGTTCGACAACCTGCTGATGTGCAATTTTATTGACGACTCGGCCTCGGTGTTCCCGCTGGCCGAGCTGCAGCGCTGCATGGTCGATTCCTGGGTGGAGTGGGACGACTACAAGCCGTTGCTGGGCCTGCGCCCGTTCGGCAACCGGCCCGTGTGGATCGGCTACGACCCGGCCTTGAACGGCGACAGCGCCGGCTGCGTGGTGCTGGCGCCACCGATGACAGCCGGCGGCAAGTTCCGCATCCTGGAGCGCCACCAGTGGCGCGGGCAGAGCTTCGAGGATCACGCCGACGCCATCCGCCAGATGACCCAGCGCTACAACGTCGAATACATCGGCATCGACACCACGGGCATGGGCATCGGCGTGCTGCCCATCGTGCGCGGCTTCTTCCCGGCGGTCACGGCGCTGAACTACTCGCCCGAAGTCAAAACGCGCATGGTCTTGAAGGCAAAAAACATCATCAGCAAGGGCCGGTTGGAATTCGACGCCGGCTGGACCGACATCGCGCAATCGTTTATGGCCATCCACAAGACCCTCACCCCCAGCGGGCGGCACGTGACCTATGTCGCCGGCCGCAGCGACGAAACCGGCCACGCCGATCTGGCGTGGGCCTGCATGCACGCCCTCGACCACGAGCCATTCGAAGGCACCACCGACAACCACCAATCATTCATGGAGATTTATTCTTGAGCAAAGCACGACACTTGCGCGCGCGTGGCCAGCAGGCCCAGGGCGCACCATCACCAGCGGCCACGGCGCCGGCCGCCGCCGGCATCGAGGCGTTTTCCTTCGGCGACCCGACGCCCGTGCTGGAGCACGCCGATATCCTCGACTGCTTCGAATGCTGGAAGAATGGCCACTGGTATGAGCCGCCCGTCAACCTGGCCGGCCTGGCCAAGTCCTTCAATGCAGGCGTGCACCACAGCAGCGCCATCCACTTCAAGGCCAACGTGCTGACGTCCACCTTGATGCCGACGAAATACCTGTCGCGCGATGGTTTCAAGCGCATGGCCCTGGACTATCTGACCTTCGGCAATGCCTACCTGGAAGACCGGCCCAGCCGCAGCGGCAAGGCGTTGACGTACCAGCATGCGCTGGCCAAGTACATGCGGCGCGGCATCGATCTGGATACCTACTTTTTCGTGAACGGCTACCAGGCCGTGCACCAGTTCGACAAGGGCCGGGTGTTTCACCTGATGGAGCCGGACGTGAATCAGGAGCTGTACGGCGTGCCGCAGTACCTGAGCGCCCTGCAATCGGCCTGGCTCAACGAGGCGGCCACGCTGTTCCGCCGCAAGTATTACAAGAACGGTTCGCACGCCGGTTTTGTGTTCTACATGACGGACGCCGCCGCCAACACCCAGGACGTGGACAACCTGCGCCAGGCCATGCGCGACAGCAAGGGGCCGGGCAACTTCCGCAACCTGTTCATGTACGCGCCGAACGGCAAGAAGGACGGTATCCAGATCCTGCCGGTATCGGACGTGGCCGCCAAGGACGAGTTTTTCAACATCAAGAGCGTCACGCGCGACGACCAGCTTGCCGCGCACCGCGTGCCGCCGCAGCTCATGGGCATCCTGCCGAACAATGCCGGCGGCTTTGGCGCTGTCGAGCCTGCCGCGCGCGTCTTCGCCCGTAACGAGCTGGTGCCGCTGCAGGCGCAGTTCGAAGCGATCAACGAGTGGGCCGGCGTGGAAGTGGTGAAGTTCGCCCCGTATGACCTGGCCACGGGCGGGGAGGGCGCGCAATGAGCGACCACGTCGACAACACCGACAAGATCATCTTTGCCGAGGTGGCGCGCGGCCTGGCTGCTGTGCGGCGTCGGCCCGCCCTGGTGGCGCACGGCTGCTGCCACTACTGCGACGAGGCGCTGGCGCCCGCGCTGCTGTTCTGCAATGTGGACTGCCGCGACGACTACGACAAGGAGCAAGCGGCCAAGGTGCGCGCCGGCCGCACAGGATTAATCACATGCCAGTGAGTGATCTGGGAAGTGACTCAACTTGAATTTTTTCAATTCTTGTGTGACGGACTCTACAAGACGTTGAGGTTCTAATAACATCTTGATTTCACGCTCCCAGCCTGTAGCTCCCCCTACGTGTTGAGTTACACCTTCCGGCCATCCCTGCAAGATGAGTTTGTAATACGCAATACGTTCGGCGACCCTTGCCTCCTTTTTGCACCAAGCCAGCAACAAGACATTGTCGGTCATGGCTTGTATCGGGAAGTTATGCGCACTTGCTACAGCATCTTGATACAAGGTGTCCAGCGTGGAGCAGGTAAGTGTGTTGAGAAATGCAGTAGGGCATTGCAATTCAAACCGTTCAACTAGTTCATCGAACTTGGTTGAGTGGCGCGAGGGACTTATTGACTCATCTACGCCTTTACCATTCAGTAAAGGACTCGGTGTGGCCAGCGAAACCACAGGAAACGGCGTCATCAGTGAGTGCGTGTGGAACACGGGAACATAGTGTTCCTCGCCATACACGGGTTGTAGATAAATGCCAGTCAGTAGAGGGCCGTTACGCTTCAATAAGTGAAGTGGCTTATATATTTCATACGCACCAATCGCTTCTTTCCAGTCTTGAGTAATCGCCTTCTTTTCTGTCGCCGTCATTTTTTTCATAAGGTGTCTCAGGGTATATCGCTGTATGCAAGGAGGAGTTGTCGAGAGGTTATCATTGTTGGCCTCCAATTGTACGCTGGCCCGCCACTCCGCAACTCGTTCCTTCCGCACCAGGATGGCCGCCACGCCGCCATAGTCGGCAGAGCGTGGCCCCGCACACTTCCTCCACGCCGGAGTTCTCCTCCCACTGTGCAAGCCGCCCATGAGGCGGCTTTTTTACGTCCCGACGATTGGTATTGCCATGGAAGTAAGAAAAAGCCCCATTTCGGCCCGGCGCGCGCAGTTGTCCCCCCTCCACACCTGCCCGCTATATAGGGCTCTTTTGACTCAAATTTGCGCCATGGCCGAAGGCGCATGTGGACTGGCGCGGCGGGGCGAAGAGGGGGAGCGCGATCTGACGCATTTTGACGCACTTTGAGCGCATTTCTGTACGGAAGGGATGTGACTTGGTAAATACGTTTTTTGCCTCGCTGCGTGGCTGTATCACGGTCTTGCTGCCTCTATTCAGTGCCAGCAAAAAATGTAGCCGTATGCGGCTCGTTCGCACTACAGTTCAATTCGGTAAACTTAATAATGTAACCAAATAGGGGTATAGAAAAAATATTGCTTCTGGGATACTATTATTACTTCCCCTATAAGCGGAAATTGTGAAAAATTAATCTTTATATCATTGTATACAAGGGGCTGAATTTGAATTTCTTGAGATTTTTAGCAGTTGCAACCGGAACAGTGTTGATTTTCGGCAATGTCGCCGCTGCCGAATGGCAGCCACTTCCTGGCGGGAAGGAAGGCACATTTTACGATGTGCAAAGTGTGATAAACGAAAAAGGAAACTATCACGTAATTGAACGCCAATACATACCTAAGGATCGCTTGGCAAGTTGGGGAGGGATGATAAGTAAAAATTTGCAACCAGGAGCGTACATCGATTACTCCCATGTAATGAACTGCCAAAAACGGCGTACATATGAAATGTTCGTCCAGTTCTACGACCATGCTGGTAAAAAAATTTCTTACCTTGACGGTCGTGAAAAACCTTCATCAGAGAGTATTGATGATCTGAGGTTTGATGGGGCACACAATAATTTATTCGTCCTTTTTAATAAGCTTTGTGGTAATAGTGCAAAGAAGTAAATAAATTTAGATTTTTTTTGTGTAGGTACAGTTTTCGTCTTGTGCTCTGAATGCAGTGTATTCATTGCTATCCGTATTACACCGCTCCGCCGCCTGTGAAAAAAGAACCAGAGTGTGGATGCTTTAAGCTGGTGGCGATTCAGGCTGAAGAGAAATTGCCCAAAAAAAGGCTGTCATTTTGTTGTCATTCCTAGGCTAAAACAGCCCAAAAACAACCCAAATAATGACAGCCTTCTTCTTGCTAACTACTTGATTCTAAACAATTCAGTGGTGGGGACGGCGGGAATCGAACCCGCATCATGGATATTGCGAACCTGGTCGATCCACTGCTTAAGCGGTGGCTGTACAGACCACTCTTGCACAAAAAAACGTTTCCGCATCGTCTGTGTGGGGCGGTGAGAACAGTACGTTGCAAGGTGATGGAAAAACATTGCGTGCGGAACGAAATTACGCGTAAGTATTTGAAATGTATGAAGTATTTTGAAGACTTGAAAACTAGCGACGGGTTAAACTGTTCGTGAATTCGAATAGCACCGCTTCCGCCAAGAAATAGAGAAACCGCCTTCTGAACTGAACCCCAAAAGTTGGTGTCCAACTTTTGGGGTTCAGTTCACTCCAGTGGTTTTTATTTCGCTCACCACTAAACGACGCTTTTCTCCCGCTGGTCCGCCGAAAGCGCAGTTCGTCGCAAGCTGTTAGTTCTTTGTCGCCATCCTCGTTATCTTCCTTGTTGAGCTGGCGCGAACGGTCGCGCTGCCGAGCCTTTCAACGGGGATGTCCACATGCTGAAACTTCACACGCGTCGCCTCGCCTCACCGCTGCTGCTGACACTGCTTTTACTACTGCAAGCTCCTGCCAGCCAGGCTGACTCCGTCTCCACCGCCACCGCTGCTTCCGCACTTGGCGAAGAAGAAGCGCTGGCCGCACGCATCAACAGCGAGATCGCGCCCCTGTTCAAGGCCAACGAGCCTGGCGCGACGATCATTGTCACGCGGGATGGCCTGACCGTGTTTCGCAGGGCCTATGGCATGGCCGATGTGGCCAAGGGCTTGCCCATGACCCCGGACACGGTGATGCGCATCGCCTCAATCACCAAACAGTTCACTGCCACCGGCATCTTGATGCTGGTCGATGAAGGCAAGCTGGCCCTGGGCGACGACATCCACAAGTTCTTTCCCGACTACCCCAGCGGAGGCCAGCGCATTACGATCGAACATCTGCTGACCCATACGTCGGGCATCGCCAACTATACGAACAAGCCGGGCTTTGAGGCGGGAATGAACACGGATCTGACCGTGAGTCAGATGATAGACAGCTTCAAGAACGATACGCTCCAGTTCGAACCGGGTACCCGCTACGCGTACAGCAATTCAGGTTACTTTTTGCTGGGTGCGATTATCGAAAAGGTATCCGGGGTATCGTATGCAAAGTTCGTCGAACAGCGCATCTTCGTGCCGCTCGGTATGGTCAACAGCGCTTACGATGGCCATGAACGTGGCAACGCGATGCGCGCCCAGGGCTATACGCGCAGCAGTGCCGGCGCTGGCTTCGAACCAGGCAAGGCGGTCAGCATGACGTTGCCGTATGCGGCCGGCGCACTCGTGTCCACAGTGGACGACCTGGCGCGCTGGGATGCCGCCGTCAGCGCAGGCAAACTGCTTCAGCCTTCCACTCAGCAGAAAGCGTTTACCGCCTATGTCCTGGCCGACGGCAAAAGTGTCCCCTATGGCTACGGATGGAACGTGCGCGAGATGCGCGGTATGCCAATGCAGTCACATGGCGGCGGCATTCCCGGCTTTTCTACTTACGCTTTGCGTCTGCCCGAGAAACAATTGTATGTGGCGGTGCTGAGCAATGCCGACAGGGGCCTTCCGGGGGCCGAAATGATCGCGTTGAAGGCGGCGAGTATCGCAGTTGGCCATGTTTTTTCGGACTAGATGGCGCCTCTGCTCGAAGGAAATGTATTTGAGGAGTACGCAAAGCCTTTTTGTACCGATGCCTTTGTGTAGGTAGGTTAGTAGGTACGGCTTTCGTTGGCGACGAAGGCACAGCATAGAACCTGGCCCGCTTCGTCTACTCGGCCTGGCGCTGCGAAGGCAGGCGGTCACCCGGTGTGAAGGATGCGTCCGCCACCGCCGCCTGCAACGCATGCGCAATCCGCCAAAAACGTGGCCTTTTATTCTCTGCAAAGCGTGGCAAACAAATGGCAAAATTCTCATCTTGCATGGTTTTCAACTAGGACATTTTGTCCCAATGTATGGATATTGTTTTCAAGTAGTATGCATCAGAGCGTGCAGCAACACCGTCCTTGTATGGCAGTCGCTGACGTTTTCGCCTCTCTCATCTGCATATGGCAAATCACTGCGCCCGATGCCATTGTTATTTCATCGGTAGCTATAATGACAGAGTCAAACAGGGTGCCTGGGAGATGGTTGGAACAGCAGCTGCTGATGCAGCGTTTTGAGGTGGTGCTCCTCACGATAGATAGTGTCAAGTAATAGACTGGAAATACTCAAAATGACGGATTTGGATTGGACCCCTATAGTCTTCGTGACGTTCAAGGCTCTCGTGCTCGGCACGGGCATGTTCTTCGCCATCAAGTGGCATTACGATCAAGGGAAGAAGGACAAGGATAAGGCGAAGCAGAATCGCGCGGTGCTGCGCGCAAGCGGCAAGGTGGTCACAGTCTTCGTGCTATTGCTCGTGGGCCTGGGGATCGCCACCTTCTTCCTTATCAGGATGGGCGGTCTGGAGTTGGACTTGACCCTCCCTTGATGGCAAAGAATAGTCGGCCGAGATCCAGTGGTACGGCAGCAATTCCCCGATGCGGCTCGTGGGGGAACTGCCACTCGCTTCGGTGCTGAAAAATTCCTCCCGATGTGTCTTGTTTGTGCAGAAGTACTGTGTAAAAATACAGTATCAACGTTCAAAAAGGACACCTCATGATCAAAGGCAGTTGCTGCTGTGGCTCAGTAAAGTTTGAATTGGCCTCACCCCCAGGCATGATGGGCATGTGTCACTGTTCGCGTTGCCGGAAGGCCGGAGCGAGTGCCCTGGCCTTCGTGGATAAAAATGCATTTACCTTGCTGGAGGGGCGGGAATTTATTCAACGATATGAGCCAGAGGCTCCTTTTAAATACGCTAGAACTTTTTGCAAGAAATGCGGGACTTCTTTGGGGGAGATTGGCTCAGAGAGCGATTCATTTCCAATATCGCTTAACTGCCTGGATGATGACCCTGAGGTAAGAATACAATTTCATGTGCATGTTGGCTCCAAGCCTGCATGGTATGAAATTTGTGATAATGCCAAACAGTTTCAAGAAAGGCCGACATAATAAAAAAACCAGTCATCTGACTGGTTTTTTATCGCATTCATGACACTCCGAAGAATTCCGATGATCGGTTGCTGTCAGGATGGCTCCTCCAGCCATACCCTCGCGAGCTGATCATTTATGCGCCACCGGCCCCTTGGCGATCGGCACAAATACTTTCCATTTATCTTGTATCGTGGGTTTGACGGTCTTGGCGCAACTCACAGCAACATTCGGTCCGGACAGGCCATGGCTTTTCGGAACCCATTGCACACGCAACGCTACCGCGCATTTCGTTACCAGAATCTTCCGGTTCGGCTCCAGGACTTGCCAGTTTGTGCCATTTTTTGCATTTTCAGCTGCCATGAACTGTACTGCGGCATCCCTGATCTCAAACAAGCCATGGATGTCACCGCGTGTCCGGTCTTCGTCAAGCGTGCCAGCGAGTGCTGATGAGGCACCAGCAACAAGAAAAAGGGCGGCAACAAAGGAGGTGTACATGCGCTTATTCAATCGTAACGGTACCCACATTTTTACAATCCTTGCCAAGTCGGTTTGATATCAGATAGAGATATGGAAGGTTCCACATGTCCAGTGTGTGCATTGTCACACAAGCTACCGCAGCTCGTTCGTTTGTTGGCAGGATTCCTATCTGATTGCGAGGTGGCGTATGAAGGCCAGCGTTTTCTGAAGTTCCGGGCATTTGACTGAGCGCCAGATGCGTGGCGGGGACGGGGACAGCCTTTCTCCGTCGCAACTGGCATACTATTCAATGCATATGCCGATATGAGCAATGTTTGCAGAAACAAGCTGCGCCCAATTACCTGCCACCTTTGAACCCATGAAAAACATCAGCGTAGAATATCGTCACAACTTCCCCCTCGATCCGCTTGATGTCGTGCGTGTCTTCGATCAATCCGGAATCAAGCGTCCTACCGACAATCTCCCGAGAATCGCACGCATGTTCGCCGCGCCTTGCCTTTTGCTGTCGGCCTGGGTGGATAATGAGCTTGTGGGTCTGGCCCGGTCACTGACGGACTATGCCTACTGCTGCTATCTGTCGGATCTGGCCGTCAACAAGCAGTACCAGGGCCTGGGTATCGGCAAGGAACTTGTCAAGCGCACCCAGGCCATCATCGGCGACGAAGTCTCCTTGATACTGCTCTCCGCCCCGGATGCCATGTCTTACTATCCGACGCTCGGTTTTGAGCCTGCCGGCAATGCCTACGTCATCCGGCGCAAATATTGAGCGCCCTATGAAACCCGTCTACACCCTTGCCGAAGCCCTGGCGAAAGACCCCAGCCGCGTCGCCAAAACCCAGTCCCTCACCCGCGACAGTTCCAGACCCTACATGGGCCTGAAAGGCGGTCACGGCCTGTTCGCTTCCGAAGCCTGGTGGGAAAGCATCGAGGCCAGGCGCCTCCAGACGCAAATCGTGACGGGCAGCATCGAACGAACGTATTTCGCGGGCCAGGACAGCCGCCGTGGCGATCAGGTCGACAGCTTCACCTTGCGCCTGGCGGATGGCTCGACAGTCGACGATAGCATCTACACGAATCACAAGCAGGACACCAGACTGTTCGTGCCTGGCGCCATGGTGACGATGGTCTACGTGCTGGATGAGCTGAAGGCACAGCCGGCTGTCGACGGCGGTGTCAATTACGCGAGAACCGTGCTGGAAGTGGCCATATCCGTCAGGAAAGATCCGGAATAGGGGGCGGCGCCATGCCGACGCTCCACTATCTGTACAAGCTTGACATTGGACAAGTTCCCAACAGAAATTCGTTTGACCGCCCCCCGCGCCAGGTCTAGAGTCAACAAGGAACCCTCAACCGATCACGATCGCCTCCCATGGCCAAGCCCTTTCCCTTGAATCCCAAGAACCCCGAACGCATCTGCTGGGGCTGCGACAAGTATTGTCCGCCGGACGCCATGCGCTGCGGCAATGGCTCCGAACGCACGCAGCATCCGATCGAGCTGTTTGGCGAAGGCTGGAATGACTGGGGACTGGCGGCGGCCGACAAGGCCGACCAGGACGAGAACAAGTCTTGACGGCAAGCGCACCACGCGGCGCACCGCTACAATCGCCTCATCGCCCATTCATCGGAGCTGAGCAAATACCCATGCAAGAGATACTGTCCCGCTGGCTGGCAAGCAGCGCCGGCGATTGCCCATTCGTCGAGCACCCGGCCGTGCACACGATCGATGAAGCACTGGTCCACGTGCCGGCCATGCCTGGCCTGATGGTCAAGAATCTGTTTGTGCGCGATGAAAAGGGCCGCCGGCATTTCCTCGTCATCGTGCCCTTCGACAAGCGCATCAACCTGGCGGCGCTGGGGCGGCTTTTGCCAGCCAGTAAGCTGAGCATGGCCTCGCCCGAACGCTTGCTGCAGCACCTGGGCATCATGCCTGGTTCCGTCAGCCTGTTTACGCTGATCCACGACAACGCGCAGTCGGTGGAACTGGTGCTCGACCAGGCCGTATGGGAAGCTGATTCAGTGCAAGCCCATCCGCTACGCAACACGGCGACAGTGGCGCTGTCGCATGCCACGCTGGTCAATTTCCTCGCGCATACGGGCCACGTGCCCCGCATTCTGAACGTCCCGGCGGCTGATTAAACGCCTTGTTTAATGCCCGGCCACGGGCGTGCCGCCGCTGCGCCGTCCCGGCCGGAAACCGTGTTCGCGGGCCGACCAGGCGACAAGGAACCCCAGCAGTAGCAAGCTCACCATCGCCCACGGGAAAGCGCCCACGCCCCAGGTTTCCAGCAGGGCGCCGCCCACCACGCCCGCGGCGGCAATCGCGCCATTCCACGCCACCACATTCATCGACAAGGCCACGTCGGCGCCGCTGCCGGCCGTGTCCGCCAGTGCCGTTTGCAGCAGGGTGGCCGCGCCACCGAAGCTCAGGCCCCAGACGGCCATGCCCAGGTAGATCACAAAGGGGAGGTGCGCTGCGAGGCCCAGCACGAGGGCCGTGGCGGCGAACACGGTCAGGCTGGCCAGCACGGTGGCGCGCAAGTGGTGCTCGACTAGCCGGCCCGTGATCCAGATGCCGGCCATGGCGGCGGCGCCGAAGACGAGCAGCACCAGGTCGATTCGCTGCGTCAATCCTGCCGGCGCTACGAACGGGGCGATGTAGGTGTAGAGAATGTTGTGCGCCAGCATCCAGGCGATGACGACGGCCAGCACGGGGCGCACGCCCAGCGTCGTGAAGACGCGGCGCAGGGGCAGGCGTTCATGCACGGACTGGCCCGGGTAGTCGGGCACCTTCGCCAGCACCCAGGCGATCAGGATCAATGTCAGGGCGGAAATGATCCAGAACGCGGCGCGCCAGCCGACCAGGGAGCCGAGCAAGGTGCCCAGCGGTACGCCCAGGGACAGGGCGACGGGCGCACCCACCATGGCCAGCGCCAGGGCGCGGCCTTGCTGATGGGGCGCCACCATGCGTCGCGCGTAGCCGGCCAGCAAGCTCCACGCCAGTCCGGCCGCCATGCCGGCAAAGAAGCGGGCCGCCAGGGTCAGCCAGTAGTGGGACGACAGGGCCGTGACGGTATTGAACACGAGAAAGCCAATGATGGTCAGCAGCAGCACGTTGCGGCGGCGCCAGCCGCGCGTGGCGATGGTGAGCGGAATGGCTGCCAGCAGGGAGCCGAGCGCGTAGGCCGTGACCATTTGCCCGGCCAGCGCGGCGCTGACGCCGAGGCCCGCGCTGATCTGCGGCAGCAAGCCGGCGGGCAAGGTTTCAGTAACGATGCAGATAAAACCCGTCATGGCCAGGGCCAGGAGGCCGGCGACGGGGAGGCGGTCGGCCAGCGCAGGGCTGGTTCCGGTGGTGAGCGTAGCGTGATTCACGGCAAACATCCTTGTCAAGTAATCGGGCGCAGAAATCCCCCGACCGTTATAGCGGTACATATGTATCGATCGGTATAAATATAGGCGATGGCGTGCCGCGTTGTCAACGACTTCTGTATCGAGTAGTATGTAAGTAGCGTATGAGCAGATGAGAAGGAGCGATGGATGGCGCAAATGGGACGGCCGCGCACGTTCGACCGGCAGGCAGCGGTCGAGCAGGCCATGTTTTTATTCTGGCAGCAGGGGTATGAATCGACGTCCTTGAGCCAGCTCAAGGCGAGTCTGGGCGGCGGCATTTCCGCGCCCAGCTTTTATGCGGCGTTCGGTTCGAAAGAAGCGCTGTTCTGTGAGGCGGCGCAATGCTATCTGGACACGTTTGCCCGCGTGACGGAATGCTTGTGGGACGATGGCCTGGCGCCGCGCGCGGCCATCGAGCTGGCCTTGCGCCAGTCGGCCCGCATGCAGTCCGAGCCGGGCCATCCGCCCGGCTGCATGGTGGCGCTTGGCTGCATGAGCGCGCCGACGGCCGAGCATGCGGCCGTGGCTGCACCGCTGACGGCTTCGCGCGCCCGCACCCGCGCCGGCTTCGTGTGCTGCGTGGAGCGGGGCATGGCCAGCGGCGAATTGCCCGCAGATACGGATGCAGCGGCGCTGGCGTCCGTCTTCGACAGCTTTTTATCGGGCGTGTCGATTCAGGCCCGCGATGGCGTTGGCTACGCCGTGTTTGACGCTGCCATCACGCACATCATGCGCGTGTGGGATGCCCACCGTTTGACAGCCTAGGCCGTAAAGCGAAACTCCAGCACATCGTCGCCATACTTGTCCGTCTCGCCCGTCGCCGTCCAGCCCAGGTAACGGTAAAAGCCGTAGGAGCGCGAGGCGGGATCGCTGGAACAGCCGAGGAATAGCCGCTGGTGACCCTGCGCGCGCAGTTCCGTCATCACCAGTTCCAGCAAGGTTTTGCCGATACCGAGGCCTTCGAATTCCGGCAGCAGGGCCAGGACGATGATTTCGCCCGTGTCGCGCTCGCCAAAGCAGTAGCCGACCAGCTGGCCGTCGTGATGGCAGACCTGGCCAGGCAAGCTGCCCGAGCGCATCATTTCCGCCCAGGTGGCGGCCGTGATGCCCACTTCCGCCAGACGTTCTTTTGGGATGGCGTTTTGCCGCGTCTTGCCGCGCAATGTGATGAACGCGGGCGTATCTTCCGCCTTGGCGGCATGAAAAGTAATCGATGCTGGATGTGTCGTCATGTGTTTTATTTATTCAATGGTGTCGGATGGCAGGGTAAATATCATTCCCAGGGTTTGCGCATGATTTTCGCGTGGCGCTGCCAGTCATATGCTTTTACGTTGTCAATGGCCTGCTGGCCGGGATTGCCGCTGTCGATGATTTCATCCTTGACGATGATCAAGGCGTCTTTTTCATTCAAACGATATTCCCGATAGCGCTCGCAATCCTGTTCGCGCCGGGCGGTGGCGATTAATTTGTCAGCCCGCCACGCATAGCTGTCTTCATAAAAGCATTGCGCTGCGCAGCCGCAATTGGGGATGCCGCCTTTGATTCCTTGATCAGCCATGCTGATATCCAGATTCGGAATCGCTGACAAGGGTTGATTGAAACGGTATTGCTTCGCCGGCGCATCCCATAGCCACACATCGGAACAGCGGATGCGCCCCTGGCTATCCGTGTAACCGGTCACCCACAGGTCGGCATGGCCGTCGAAATTCATGTCGACCAGCAGCGCGTGCAAATTGCCCGTGCCGCTGGTGCTGCAACTGCCATGTATCCACTGCCTGCCGACTTTCAGCTGGTACGTTTGTTTTTCATCGTGATTCGCATAACGGATATCGGCCGCTTGCCGCACTTTGCCTGTGGCGGCTTTGTCCAGGTGCAAGGTGCCGCAATAAGCCGAGGTGGAAATCACGGATAAAAGCAGCGATAAGGACAAGACAGTCAATTTCATGGCGATATTCTTGGGCGGGTACTGGGAGCCAATGTGGGGCACAATGCCCCGATTGCATCAGGCGGAGAATGATGATAACGCATGATTTGGGCAATGCGCCACCCCGTTTCCTATCGTGCATTCTGCGCGGAACAGTGCTGTGTACAATGCCCAAAAATCCCCGAATAAGGAATTCTGATGACATCCTCTCCTGAAACTTTGAATGAAGCGGGCATCCTTGCGTATAACGATCATAATTACACCGAGGCGTTCAGGCAATTCGACGCGGCCGCGCGCACCGGCGATCCGGCCGGCCAGCATTTATTGGCCAGCCTGTATTACCAGGGCCATGGCGTGACGCAAGACTTGCCGAAAGCGGTGGAATTGTTCACGGCCGCCGCGCAGGCGGGCTTTCCGCCATCGCTGGCCAATCTGGCCCTGATGTATGCGAGCGGCGATGGCGTCGCGCAAGATACGGCGCAAGCGCTCGCGTATGGCCGCCAGGCGGCCGAGGCGGGCGATGGCCAGTCGCAATTCAACCTGGCGCAGGCTTACCGCAAGGGCGATGGCGTGCCGCAAGACTTTGCCGAGGCGGCGTTCTGGTACAAGCAGGCGGCCGAGGCCGGTTCCCTGTCGGCGCAGAATGAGTACGGCTTGCTGTACGCGCAAGGGCAGGGCGTGGAGCTCGATTACGTGCAGGCGTATGCGTGGATCGCCATGCCGGCCGAGGCGGGCAGCGCGCAATCGATCAAGAACCGCGATCAGTTGCTGGAAATCCTCACGCCGTCACAGCAGCAAGCGGCGCGCGCGCTGGCCGCTGAATATGCGGAGCAATATGGCGTCAATCCCCACTAGATTTCTTTGCCGGCAGCTTGCTCAGCACACCTGCCGCATCGAGTTCATAGCTGTCGAAATCGCGCGCGAGGAATAGTTCACCCGAGTAATGCAGCCGGGCTTCAGCTTCCAGCTCCGCCATGCCTTCCGCATGGTGATAGCGGGCGCTGAAGTGGGTGAGGATCAGGTTCGGCAAGCGCACCGCTTCGGCGAACTGCGCCACGCGCTGTACGGAACTGTGCGTGGGGCCGGGACCCACTTTCTGCAGCATCGCTTCCGTGTAGGTGGCTTCATGCACGAGCAATTGCGCGCCGGCACAGGCGTCCGTCAGCAACGCTGGCGTGTCGTTGTCGCCGCCGATCACTACCGTGGCGCGCTGCGTGTCCGTCTGGCGGAAAGCGCCGGCCGCGAGTACCGTGCCATCGTCGAGGATCGCATCCTGGCCCGCTTGCAACTGTCCCCAGGCGGGGCCGGGCGGCACGCCGGCCGCCAGCAAGGCCGGTTTGTCCAGCTTCCATCGGCTCGTTTCCAGCGCAAAACGGTAGCCCACGCTCGGCGCTCGGTGCGACAGCGCATGGCGTGAGATGGTCAAGCCCGCTTCCTCATGCACGACTGGCGCGCTGTCCACGTCGATGTGGATCAGCGGATACGTCAGGAACAGTTCCGTGTGCAGCAGGGTGGCGTCGATCCAGGCCTTGATGGCGGCCGGGGCGATCAGCAGCAAGGGCTTCTTGCGCCCCGTCATGGAGGCGCTGGCCAGCAGGCCCGGCAACCCATAGCTGTGGTCGCCATGCACATGGGTGATGCAAATGCCCACCAGGTCGTGCACGGACAGGGGGATGCGCTGCAGCCGGTGCTGCGTCGCTTCGCCGCAATCGATCATCCACCAGTCGCGGTTGTGCGTGGTTTGCAGGGCCAGCGACGTGACGTTGCGGTGGCGCGTGGGCACGCCGGAAGACGTGCCGAGAAAAGTCAGTTTGAACATGGGCGCATTATGCGGCAGGCGTGCCCGCTTGCCAATGTTCAGCCCACCGGTGGCACCTCGTCTGCCGTGTAATCGACAAAGCCGTCGCGGCGGCAAAAGCTGGCCAGTTGCATGCCGGCCTGGCGCGCGATGCGGATCGCCAGCGAGGTGGGCGCCGAGATGGTGGCGACGAGCCCGATATGCATGCGCGCCGACTTGCGCACCAGTTCATAGCTGGCGCGGCTGGACAGGAAGACGAAACCGTCGTGCATGGCGATGCGGTGCAGCGCCAGGTAGCCGATCAGTTTATCGAGGCCGTTATGCCGACCCACGTCCTCGAACACTTTCACGATGGCGCCCTCGGCCGTGCACCAGGCGGCCGCATGCACGCCGCCCGTCTTGTGCATCAGCTCCTGGTAGGGCAGCAGTTCGCGCGCGGCGCGGCCGAGGATGGCGCTGCTGGCGACCAGCGGCGGCAAGGGGCGCGTGATTTTTTCCGGCACCAGGTCCAGCAGGGCCAGGCTTTCGATGCCGCACACGCCGCAGCCCGTGCGTCCGGTCAGCGCGCGGCGGCGGGCCTTGAGCTTGATCAAGTCCGGCTGGGCGATGGTCAGCCGCACTTCCGCGCTGTCCGCGCCGCAACACACATCGAGGTCGTAGATGTCGCGCACGCTGCCGACGATGCCTTCGGTCAAGGTAAAGCCGACGGCGAATTCCTCGAGGTCGCGCGGCGTGGCCATCATCACCGCGTGGGCGATGCCGTTATAGACAAGGGCTACGGGATACTCCTCGGCCACCATGTCGTGGGCCGCCGTGGCCACGCCGGCCTGGTGGCGCACCATGGGAACTTCCAGGTAACCGTCGCGTTCGATGGTGGTGACGTCGATATCGCATTTCATGATTTTTTCCTCCGGTTAATCGATCTGATAGCGCGGGCAGGGCCGTATCGAAGGCGGCAGCGGGTCGCCGTTCAATTCCAGCAGCGAGCGTTCCGTTTCCCGCGTCATGGCGTTCAGGGCCAGGCAGTTGGGCGCGAGGCCGAACGGTTCGGCGATCTGCTGCGCGATGGCTTCCAGCGCGAACAGGGTGTAGGCGACAAAGACGGAAATGAGGGGCGTGGCCACGCCGATGGCGTCCACCAGGCCCAGCGGCAGTAAAAAACAGTACATGTAGACGGTGCGGTGCACCAGCACGCCATACGGATACGGAATCGGCGTGTTCTTGATGCGCTCGCAGCCGGCCACGGTGGCGGCCAGGTCGTTGAGCTGGGTGTCGAGCATCCACAGCAGCTGGGTCTGGCCCGGCTGGCGCTGCACGGCGTCGTACAGCATGGCGCGTACCGAATGGAGCACGGCGACGGGCTTGAAGTTGACGCCCTGCAAGCGCTGCATGTCCTCGGCCGGCAGGTAGCGCGCCAGATCTTGCTGCGGGTCCGTCTGGCGCAGCTGGTGCTTGAGCGCATACACGAAGGCGATCAGGCGGCGCAGCAGCAACTGGTGATCGAGGCCGTTCGTCTCCTGCGGCAGATACGTGAGCGCCTGCGAAGCGAGGGCCCGCGCGGCGATCAGCAATTGCCCCCAGATATGCCGCGCCTCGACAAAGCGCGCATAGCTGGCATTGTTGCGAAAGCCGAGGAAGATCGCCAGGCTGATGCCGACCATGGGAAACGGCGCCGTATCGAGCGGAATCTTGACGCCGAAGATACGGCCATCCGTCAGCAGGGCCAGCGAACTGACGACCAGCATCAGCAGCAATTGCGGGATGATGGCTTGCAGCACCGAGCCATCCCAGACGAACAGCATGCGGAACCAGTTGGTGGTGGGGCGGATAATCATGATGGAAGACGCATGCCGTGGTGCCGGTTAATGTTTCCGGGGCACGACTTTGCCCTCGAAGACGTAGTATTGGAACAGGTTGTAGCCGATCATGATCGGCAGCATGGAACCCATGCCGATCAGCATGAAGATCAGGGTCGGCTCATCCGAGGCGGCCGCCGCGATGCTCAGCTTGCCCGGCACGAGGTCGGGGAAGAAGCTGATGGCCAGGCCCGCGAACGAGGCCAGGAACAGCACGATGGCGCCGCGGAACGGTCCGCGCACGCCGTTCACGTGCACGGCCCACAGGATGTAAATAAAAGCGCTGGCGGCGATGGCGGCCAGGGCCAGCAGCACGCCGAACACGCCCGGCTGCGCCCAGCGGTCGTGGCCGATGGCGCTGAAGACCATGGTGCCGGCCGACAGCACGATGGCGGCCGCGACCGTCGCCAGCACGCTGGCCGTCGCATAGCGGCGCGCCGCCGCTTCCAGCTGGCCGCCCGTCTTCTTGATCAGGTAAGTGCTGCCCAGGAGGCAATAGCCGGCGACCACGCCCAGTGCCGTGCAGGCCGTGAAGACCGCACTCAGCGGGCCCGGCTGCAAGCCCGTGATGACCTCGCCCAGCACCACGCCTTGCGCCACGGCGGCCAGCAGGCTGCCCACGCCGAAGATCAGGTCCCACAGGCGCTTGTTGCCGGCCGCATGGCGGAACTCGATCGAGGCGCCGCGCATGATCAGGCTGGCGATCAGCAGCATGATGGGAATGTACAGCTGTTCCAGCAAGGTGGCGTAGGCGCTGGGGAAGGCGCCGAACAGGGCGCCGCCCACCACCACCAGCCAGGTTTCGTTGGCGTCCCACACGTGCTCGATGGACTGGAAGATCAGGTTGCGTTCCTGCTCGCGGCGGGTGAACAGGCTGAGGATGCCCACGCCCAGGTCGAAGCCGTCCGTGACCACGTAAAAGATCAGCATCAGGCCGATCAGGCCGAACCAGGCATTGCCCAGCATGGCATGCGAATTGATATCCATTACAAACTCCTTGATTGGTAGGGGCGCACTTCAGTACCCCGCGGCATGGGCAGCGTCCGGCAGCGGCAGCGCCACATCCGGGCCTTGTTGCAGCCATTTCTTGGCAAATACAAAGAAAGTGACAAACAGCACGATGTAAAACACGAAGAACATCAGCATGCTGCCGGCCACGGCATGGGCCGCCACGTCGGAGACGGCGTCGCGCGTGCGCAGCAAGCCGTACACGACCCACGGCTGGCGTCCCACTTCGCGCACGATCCAGCCGCACTCGACGGCGATATAGGGCAACGGTATCGTCAGCACCCAGGCCAGCAGCAACTTGCGATTGCGCACGAACTCTTCCACCCGGCCGCCTACCTTGCGCCAGGCCACGAAGGTCCAGAACGACAGCAGCACGAACCACATGCCGATGCCGGCCATGGCGCGGAAGGCGTAGTACAGCAGCGGCAGCATGGGCGGCTGGTCTTCGCGGGCGATGTCGGCCAGGCCCGTGATCTTGCCCGTGGCGCTATGCGTGGCGATCACGCTGAGCATGCCGGGCACTTCGATGGACCAGTCATTCTTTTGCTCCGCCTGGTTGGGCCAGGCCAGCAGGGACCAGGCCGCGCCTTCGCCATCGGGATTCGTGTGCCAGTGGCCTTCGATGGCCGCGCCCTTGGCGGGCTGGGTCTTGAAGACGTCGACGCCGCTCGAATCGCCGAGCCACACTTGCAACGGTGCAATGACCAGCAGCAGCATCAGCGCCAGCTTGAATGAGCGGGCGAAGAAGGCCGGCTCGCGGCGCTTGAACATATACCAGGCGGAAATGCCGGCGATGACGAACAGGCCCGTTTCCACGGCGGCCACCCACATGTGGCCCACGGCCCAGGCCATGTCGGGATTGAAGATGGCGGCCACGTAATCGGTGACGATGATCTTGCCGTCGACCACGCGCACGCCGGCCGGCGTCTGCATCCAGGAATTGGCGACCATGATCCAGAACGAGGAAATGCTGGAACCGAGCGCCACCATGCCGGTGGCAAACAGGTGCACGCCTTTCGGTACGCGGCCCCAGCCGAACATCATGACGCCGATGAAGCCCGCTTCCAGCATGAAGGCCATGGCGCCTTCGAAGCCGAGGATGTTGCCGATAAACTGGCCGGAATGGTGCGAGAACGGCGCCCAGTTGGTGCCGAACTGGAATTCCAGGGGAATGCCGCTGACGACGCCGACGGCAAAGTTCAGCACCAGCAGCTTGCTCCAGAAGCGCGCGTGGCGGTAGTAGACGGGGTCGCTGGTGCGCAGCCACAGCGCCTCGACGACAAACAGGAACAGCGACAGGCTGATCGTCAATATGGGCCACAGGATGTGGAAGATGGCCGTCATCGCAAATTGCGCGCGCGACAGGTCCAGGGTATCGAAACCGAACATGGCGTTCTCCTGATCAGCTGAGGGCGGCGGAAGGTGACAGCAGCACGGGGATGGATTTGAAGGTCGGCGTGCGCGAGCCTTCGCCCACGCTGTCGAGCGGCACCAGCGGATTGGTTTCCGGGTAGTAGGCGCCGATACAGCCGCGCGGGATGTCGTACTCGACCAGCAGGAAGCGGTCGGCGCGGCGTTCGATGCCGTCATGCCATACGCCGATCAGGTCGACCCAGTCGCCGGCCGCAAAGCCCAGCATGGCCAGGTCATTCTTGTTGATGAAGACCACGCGGCGCTGGCCGAACACGCCACGGTAGCGGTCGTCCATGGCGTAGATCGTCGTGTTGTACTGGTCGTGCGAACGCGTGGTCATCAGCACCATCAGGCGCTCGCCATATTGCTGGCGCGCACGGTGGATCGGCGTGTCCAGTTCCACGGCGTTGACGAGGAATTGCGCCTTGCCGCTTTCCGTCTTCCACACGCGTTCGCGCGAGGCGATTTTCAGGTGGAAGCCGCCCGGCTTGGCTATGCGCAAGTTGTAGTCGAAAAAGTCGTCAAAAACTTGCTCGATGGAATCGCGCAGCAGCGCATAGTTGCCGGAAAAGCGCAGCCAGTCGATCTTTTCGCTGCCCACGGTCGCTTGCGCCATGCCGGCCACGATGGCGATTTCCGAACGCAGATTGGGCGAGGCGGGCTGGTTCATGCCGAACGAGATGTGCACCATGCTCATCGAATCTTCCACCGTCACGCCTTGCGCCACGCCTTGCTGCACGTCGATTTCCGTGCGTCCCAGGGTCGGCAGGATCAGCGCATCCTTGCCATGTACCAGATGGCTGCGGTTGAGTTTGGTGGCGATGTGCACGGTCAGGTCGCACGAGCGCAGCGCGCCCCAGGTGCGCGGCGTGTCCGGCGTGGCCATCGAGAAATTGCCACCGAGCGCGACAAACACTTTGACTTTCTTTTCCAGCATGGCTGCTATCGTGCCGACGGCGTCATAGCCGTGGTGGCGCGGCGGCTCGAAGTTGAAGACCAGACCCAGGCGGTCGAGGAATTCCTTGGTCGGCTGTTCCTCGATGCCCATGGTGCGGTCGCCCTGCACGTTCGAGTGGCCGCGCACGGGACACAGGCCCGCGCCGCGCTTGCCGATATTGCCGCGCATCATCATCAAGTTCGACAGGATTTGCACGGTGGCCAGCGAATTCTTGTGCTGCGTCACGCCCATGCCCCAGGTGGCGATGACGGCCTTGCCCTTCACATAGATCTGCGTCAGTTCCTCGATCTTGTCGCGCGCCACGCCCGATTCGGCCAGCAGCAAGTCCCAGCTTTCGGCGCGCAGGTCGGCGGCGAAGGCCTCGAAGCCTGCCGTGTGTTCGGCGATGAAGGCGCAGTCGAGCACGCGCTCCTGGCCGTGGGTGATGGCCTCGTCATCGAGCTCGACGACGCGCTTGGCCATGGCCTTGATCAGCGCGAAGTCGCCGCCCAGAGTGGGGCAGATGAACAGCGAACAGATGTTGGTGCTGCCGCCCGTGAGCATTTCCAGCGGATGCTGCGGGCTCGTGAAGCGCTCCAGGCCCCGTTCGTGCAATGGGTTGATGGAGACGATGGTGGCGCCACGGCGCGACGCTTCGCGCAATTCTCCCAGCATGCGCGGGTGGTTGGTGGCCGGGTTCTGGCCGAACAGCAGCAGGGTGTCCGCATGTTCGAAGTCGTCCAGCAGCACCGTGCCCTTGCCGATGCCGACCGTTTCCGGCAAGCCGCGGCTGGTCGCTTCGTGGCACAGGTTGGAGCAATCGGGGAAATTGTTGGTGCCGTAGGCGCGCACGAACAGCTGATACAGGAAGGCGGCTTCGTTGCTGGCGCGGCCAGACGTATAGAAGGCGGCCTGGTTCGGGTCGTCCAGCGCGTGCAAGTGGTGCGCCACGAGGGCGAAGGCGTCGTCCCAGGAAATGGCCTGGTATTTGTCGCTGGCAGAGTCGTACACCATGGGGTCCGTCAAACGGCCATGTTGTTCCAGATCATAGTCCGACTGCTCCATCAATTCGGTGACCGTGTGTTCCTGGAAAAACTCGGGGCGCACGCGCTTGCTCGTCGATTCGGCGGCCACGGCCTTGACGCCGTTTTCGCAGAATTCGAACGTCGACGCGTGTTCGCGGTCGGGCCAGGCGCAGCCGGGACAGTCGAAACCGTCGGGCTGGTTTTGCTCGAACAGCGAGCGGTAATTGCCCGCGCTGACTTTTTCCTTGAACAGATTGATGGCCACGTACTTGAGGGCACCCCAACCGGCCGCGGCATGGGTGTAGGGCGCGATGCGCGCGTCGGACTTTGGCTTGCTCATGATGACTCTCCTGGTGATATGCGATGGGACAATCACATGGTAGGGGCGGCGGCTTGCCCCGTAGGCGCACAGTTCCGGCTAAAAAAACAGAGTACAGATGGCAAGACGACGATGCCGGTCGCGCTGGCGCCGGCCGTGATTTATGATGTGGACAAGGAGAAAAACATGCACAAGGAAGACAAGGAAGTGGGAGTCGACGCGGCGCTGATCGCGCTGTTGGCGCTGCTGTGGCAAGCGCGGCAGGAGGCGCCCGGCAAACCGTGGTCGCTGGCCAAGCTGGCCAAGCGGGCAGGAGTACAGATGAGCACTTTGCTGCGCCAGCTCAATGCGCTGTCGAGCGCGGGACTGGTGACAGTTGCCACGGCGGAGAACGGCGGTGGCAGCGCGCTGCTCAGCGCGGCGGGCGCCGAGCTGTGCGCCAGCATGTTCGCACCACCGCCAGCAGAGTAAAGCCGAATCTGTACTCTATCGGCTGGCGCCGGACTGTACCTCATTGAGTGTCTGCATTCGTCCTATGCTACTTCCAGACGAACGCAATCAAGGGGGAAGCACAATGAACACCATCATGTATCCGCAGCCAGCCACCTGGCAGCCAGACTATAGTGAACCCTGCGTGGACATGCTGGGCCGCCCCCTGACGGACTTGCGCATTTCCGTCATCGACCAGTGCAACTTCCGCTGCACCTATTGCATGCCGGCCGAGCTGTACCCCAGCGATTACCCGTTTCTTCCCTCCAGCGAGCGCCTGTCCTTCGCGCAGATCGAAACGCTGGCGCGCGCCTTCGTGCGTCTGGGCGTGGATAAAATCCGCATCACGGGCGGCGAGCCGCTGCTGCGCAAGAACCTGGAGCAGCTGATCGAGACGCTGGCGAAGCTCACCACGCCGGACGGGCGCGCCGTGAGCATCGCGCTGACGACGAATGGCAGCTTGCTGGCGGCCAAGGCGCGCTCGCTGAAGGATGCAGGCCTGGACCGCGTCACCGTCAGCCTCGACAGTCTCGATAACGGCATTTTCCAGCGCATGAATGGTGTCGACTTTCCCGTAGAGAAAGTGCTGCACGGCATAGCGGTGGCGCAAGCTGTGGGCTTGCACCCCGTAAAGGTCAACATGGTCGTGCAGAAAGGCGTCAACGACAGTCAGATCGTGCCGCTGGCGCGCCATTTCCGCCACACGGGCGTGATCCTGCGCCTGATCGAATTCATGGACGTGGGCGGCATCGGCGCCTGGTCGCGCACGCACGTAGTCACGTCCGAGGCGGCGCGCGCGCTGATCGCCGCCGAATTCCCCCTCGTGTCGCTGGGCGAAGGCAAGCCTGTCCTGCACGAGACGGCCAGCCGTTATAGTTACCTGGATGGCGGCGGCGAAGTGGGTTTCATTTCCAGCGTGTCGCAGCCGTTCTGCGGCGACTGCAGCAGGGTGCGCGTGTCGTCCGATGGCAAGCTGTTTACTTGTTTGTTCGCCCACGACGGCCTCGACCTGCGGCCCCGGCTTGACTCGGCGCAAGGGCTGGAAACCCTGCTGCGCCAGCACTGGCAGCGGCGTGGCGACCGTTACTCGGAAGTGCGCGGTGCACTGGCCCAGCTTGGCGGGCGCAAGCAGTATCCCACCGTGCGCATGTCGCTGGTGGGCGGGTGAATGGTCTACAAAAATTCGGTGATGAGTTTGCCGAGCAGAATGATCGCCTGTTCTACACCCACGCTCCACGGATAGCTGTAGTTGAGGCGGATGCAATGCTTGTAGGCCTGGCTGACGGAAAACATGCGCCCCGGACCCACCGTGATCTTGCATTCCAGCGCGCGCCGGTACAGCTGCATGGAGTCTATGTCGCCGGGCAATTCCACCCACAGCACGTAGCCGCCCTGCGGGTGCGAGATTTTCGTGCCAGCAGGAAAGAAGCGCTGCACGGCGGCGGCCATGATGCGCGCTTGCTGGGCATAGGCCTTGCGGGTGCGGCGCAGATGCTGTTCGTAGCCATCGTTTTGCAGGTATTCGGCGATGGCCAGCTGCGGAAACGAGGAGGTGGCCAGCGTGTTGAGGAATTTGAGTTCCTCGACCTTGCCCCGGTAGCGCCCGGCCAGGGCCCAGCCCACGCGCTGCGCGGAACTGAGGCTCTTGGAAAACGAGGAACAGTGCAGCACCATGCCCTTGCGGTCATAGGACTTGAGCGAGGACGGGTGGGCGTCGCCGTAATACAGTTCGTTGTAGACGCCGTTTTCGATGGCGGGCACGTCGTGCTGTTCCAGCAGTTGTACCAGGGCCCGCTTGCGCTGGTCGGACATTTGAAAACCCAGCGGATTCTGGAAGTTCGGCATCACCATGACGGCGGCGATCGGTTGCTGGGCCATGATGTCGGCCAGCGCTTCGATGCTGATGCCATCGTACGGATCGGTGGACACTTCCACCACCTTCATGCCCAGCCGTTCGACGGCCATCAGCATGGCATAGAAGGTGGGCGACTCGACGGCGATGGTGTCGCCCGGCTTGGCCACGGCTTGCAGGCACAGGTTGATGGCTTCCGTGGCGCCCACGGTGACGATGATTTCATCGGGATCGACGGCCAGACCGTTTTCCATGTAGCGGCGGGCGATTTCGCGGATCAGCTGCGGGTTGCCTGGCGGCAGGTCATCCGTCATGTTCCACACGCGGTTGCGGCGCGCCACGGCGCCCGCATACTGGTTGATGCGTTCCCAGGGAAACAGCGAAGGGTCGGGGTAGGGCGAGCCCAGCGGTATGGCGTCATGCAAGCCGATCGAGCGCAAGGTCGACAGCACCAGGCGGCTGACGTGCACTTCCGCCGGCACGGGGCTGGGGTGCGACGCCTGCATGCACAGGCCGGCGTTCTGTGCATCGCTGGCGCGCGGACGCACGAAGTAGCCGGACTGGGGCCGGCTTTCGATCACGCCCATGCCTTCCAGCTTGACGTAGGCGCGCAGCACCGTGGTGATGCTCAGCTTGTGCTGCTGGCTGGTCTGGCGCACCGAGGGAATGCGTTCGCCTGGCAGGAGCACGCCCTTGTCCACCAGTTGCTCGATGTCGCTGACAAGCTTTTCATACAATTTCATGCAATGGTATCCATTCTTATTCTTGCTCTACGTCATTGCATTATCGTCCAATTCATGACTACCTATAGTTACAGTTATCGCATGTGCCTAAAGCATGTTGCCTAAATGAAACTACCATCCGGCACTTCTGGTTTAAGATCCACATAGAAAACAAAAAGAGGAACATTGGTTATGGCAATTCCACAAAGCATGTTGTCGATCGTCGCGCGCGACGAAGTGCATTTGCAGTTCAAGGTAAAGGCCGGCGTCGATATGCGGCAGTTGTTCAAGTTGCTGGGCAAGCTGTGGGAATCCGAAGTCACGGGCATCCTCGATCCCACGCTGAACCGCCACCATCAGTTGACGGGCGGCACTGCCAATGTGGTGCTGGGATTCAAGCCCGAGCTGTGGCGCGCCGCTTGCCCCGGCTGCGTGCCGGACAATATGGCATCGTTTGCGCAGGACCTGGTGGGCGCCAGCGGCAAGACGGCGCCGGCCACGCAGCACGATTTCTGGGTCTGGATCACGCAGTCGAACGCGGCCACCCTGTACGACAGCATGCGCACGACGCTCACGCTTTTGAGTCCCTTCGCCGAGCTGGCCAGCGAGCAGGTGTGTTTTCCGTATCATAATAATGTGACCTTCGACGGCTTTGCCGACGGCGTCGCCAATCCGAATCCGTTTCGCGCCAACGGCGTGGCCATCATTCCGGACGGCGAGGCGGGCGCGGGCGGTTCGACCGTGCTGCTGCAAAAATGGCGCATGGACGTGGAGCGCCTGCGCGCCTTGCCCGTGCACGCGGCCGAGCAGGTATGGGGCCGCACCAAGGCCGGCAGCCATGAATTGTCGCCGCTGCCCGTCGATTCCCACGTGGGCCGCAACCAGTTCATCCGCGATGGCGAGGAAGTCGATATCGTGCGCCGCAATGCCAATTACGCCAATGCCGGCGAGGCGGGCGTCATGTTTGTCGGTTTCTGCAAGGACATCACGGTGACCATGGGCATGCTGCGGCAAATGTACGGCGTAGGCTATGATGGCGTCACCAAGACGGACAGGTTGCTGGATTTTTCCACGGCGCTGTCGTCGGCGATCTATTTTGTGCCCAGCATCGACGCCTTGCTGGCCGTGGGTATTTCGCCGGCGGATCCCGGCTAAGGGCCGCCCCGGCGGTTCCGATTTTTACTTTCACTAGGAGTTTTTCATGCGTATTCGTCCCGCCACCTTGCTGTCCGCCCTGATCTTCGGCAGCGTCGTCTTCAGCGCTTCCGCTTCCGCCGTCGGCCTGGGTTTCCTGGCCGATACGCCGATGGCCTATCTGAACAAGAACGACAAGCCCGTCTTCGTCAAGGCCGTCACCGACGTGCTCAATGACAAGCAAGATGGCGAAGCCGTACAGTGGAGCAATGAAGGCTTGCGCAATTCCGTGCGCATCGCCGCCGAGATCACGGCCAGCGATACGCAAAAGACGGAGGCGCAAACCTGCCGCAAGGTGCAGGTGGCCTTGAGCGCCAAGGGCCAGGAACAGACGCTCAAGCTGAAGGTCTGCAAGGCTGGCACGAGCGCGTGGAAAGTGGCGAAGAGCTGATTGCCCGTGCAGTTCCCTTGCCGGTTCTGTGCCGGCAAGGTGCGACTTTCCTCTAGGTAAGTCTGGCAGCGGTTAGAATCACGCTTTACCCTCACTTTTCTCACCTGCATGCAGCAAAGTCGCCTCCTGTTCTTCCGCCTGGCCGGCCAGTTTCGCCGCTATGGCGCCATCGTTGCTGCCACCTTGCTGGCCGTGGGCGTGGCGTCCGCCACCGATGTGTTGTTAATCCGTCAGTTGCAAAACGTCGTCGACGCCATGCGCGCGACGGCCAGCACGCAGGTGGCGCCCGCGTCCGGCGTGATGGGCATGCTGCAGGGCTGGGTCGACCGTTTCTTGCCGGCACAGGCGGGGCAGGTGGACTTGTGGGTGATTCCCGCCACCATCCTGGGCCTGGCCGTGCTGCGCATGATGTCGAGCTTTGCCGGCGATTATGGTTCCGTGTGGCTATCGAGCCGGGTGCAGGCCGATTTGCGCGAAAAAATGTTCGCCACCATCATGCGCCTGCCCAGCCGCTTTTTCGATACCACCACCACCAGCCTGACGCAGTCGCGCGTGGCCTTCGACGCCAGCCAGGTGTCGCAGGCGGGCTTGAACGTGCTCAATGTGATGGTGCGCGATTCCGTTGCCACCGTCGGCTACTTGATTTTACTGTTCAGCATCGACGTGAAACTGGCCCTGTTCTGCATGGCCTCGATGCCCATCGTGGCCATCGTCGTGACCCTGGCGGGACGCCGCATGCGCCACCTGAGCAAGAGTTCGCAGCAAGCCGTGGGCGAGCTGACCTCCGTGCTCGACGAAAGCATCGGCGGCCAGCGCGTCGTGAAAATCTTCGGCGGCCAGGATTATGAGCAGGCGCGCTTCGTCGACGTGGTCAAGCGCAACCGCCAGCTGGCCGTCAAGCACGCGGCCACCTCGGCCATGAATTCCGGCTTCATCATGATGCTCGTCGGCATCACCCTCTCGTCCGTGATTTATTTCGCCATGCTGCGTGCGCAAAGCGGCGCCATCACGCCGGGCGCCTTCGTCGCCTTCATGGGCGCGCTGATGGCGATGCAGTCG
This sequence comes from Janthinobacterium sp. BJB401, assembly GCF_013372745.1. Taxonomy (NCBI): domain Bacteria; kingdom Pseudomonadati; phylum Pseudomonadota; class Betaproteobacteria; order Burkholderiales; family Oxalobacteraceae; genus Janthinobacterium; species Janthinobacterium sp. BJB401. Next base: position 86,064 of record NZ_JABXFH010000010.1, read on the forward strand.
CCGATCAAGAATCTGACGAAGATCAATGAACCGCTGCAGCGTGGCCTGGCGGCGGCCGAGTCCGTCTTCGGCCTGATCGACACGCCGCTGGAACCGGACCCGGGCGCCATCGCGCCCGTCACGGTGCAGGGCAATCTGTCCTTGCAGAACGTGCACTTCCGCTACAACAGCGACGATCCCGATGCGCCCACGGCCTTGAACGACATCACGCTCGACATCCGCGCCGGCGAAACGGTGGCCCTGGTGGGCGGCTCGGGCGGCGGCAAGACAACCTTGCTGGGCTTGCTGCCGCGCTTCTACGACGTCAGCGGCGGCCAGATCCTGCTAGACGGCGTCGACCTGCGCGACTACGCGCTGCTGGCCCTGCGGCGCCAGTTCGCCCTCGTCAGCCAGGACGTGATTTTGTTCAACGACACGATGGCGGCGAATATCGCGTATGGCGACCCGGCCCCGGACCAGGACAGAATCGAAGCATCGGCGCGCGCCGCCTATGCGCACGACTTCATCATGCAGTTGCCGCAGGGCTACGCCACCCAGGCGGGGCAGAATGGTTCGCGCCTGTCGGGCGGACAACGCCAGCGCCTGGCGATCGCCCGCGCCCTGTACAAGGACGCGCCGATTTTGCTGCTGGACGAAGCGACCAGCGCGCTGGACACGGAGTCGGAGCGTTCCGTGCAGGCGGCGCTGGAAGTGCTGATGCGCAACCGCACCACCATCGTCATCGCCCACAGGCTGTCGACCATCGAAAGTGCCGACCGCATCGTCGTCATGCAGGGTGGCCGCCTGGTGGAAGCGGGCAGCCACACGGACTTGCTGCGGCAGGGCGGCGCGTATGCGCGCCTGCATGCGAGCCAGCTATCTCCCATCAAGGATGGCTTGGGCTGAAACTGCGCACGCGCACCCGCCAGGCCGGAGCCGGATCAGCAGGTTCGTCCCGGCCTTTTTTCATGGGGCGGCAATCGTGCCCATGGCGAACGGCGCTTGCCTTTATGATGGTGGCCGCAAAGCAATATGATCAATGGAGCAACATGAAGAATCAACAGACGATGCGCTGGCTGCTGGCCGCCGCGCTGGGCATGGGTGCAGCCCTGCCACTGGCGGCACAGGAGCAGTCCGCGGCGCCAAAACCAACGCCCACACGACAGGAGGAAGACCAGGCCATGTATCTGGATGAAAATTTCATGCCGAGCAACCAACGCCGCGCCGTGTATGCGCTGCGCACGCCGCCCGTACGCGACGAGGCGCTGGGCGCCTGGCACGTGCGGCTCGAATTTCCCGACACGCCGGGCGTGCTGGCCTTTGAAACCTACACCACGGACCTCGACCTGAGCCAGGTCAGGTTCGTGCGTTTCCGCAAGTATTACTACGAGAATGGCCAGTTGCTGCGCGAAACCTACTTCAATGCCCAGGGGGAGGAGTTGCTCGGCGGCTGCGTGTACTTTGAAAACGGCCAGGTCAAGCAAAAGGTGACGGCCTTGCCGAACGGGCGCGACAGCATCTCGGAAACGTATCACGAGAATGGCCAGCTGATGAGCCGCACCTTGTATCACGGCGACGAGATGGCCGATGGCGAGCATGTGTCGTATGCCGCGAATGGGGCCGTCAGCAGCCGCTCGTATCAACGCAATGGCCAGATGGAGGGCGTGCAGGAATCGTTTTATGCCGATGGCAAGCTGTTCCAACGGGGACAGTTCGTCGATGGCAAGCGCGAGGGCGAGTTTGTCACGTATGCCGAGGACGGCAGTGTGCTGGCCAGGACCGTGTGGGTGCACGGCAAGCCCGATGGCTGGTCGTTTGAAAGCCATGGCAATGGCGTCATGTCGAACAAAACGCTGTACCAGAAAGGTGTCGTGCTCAGCTTGCAAACGTGGGGACCGAGTGGCCGGCCCGTGTTTGCGTGGCAGAAAGACGCGCAGGGGCGCGACCATGGCGATACGACGGACTGGCATGCCAACGGCGTGCGCGCCAGCGTGACCCCATTCGTCAAAGGCCAGCGCCACGGCTTGCTGCAAACCTGGTACAGCGATGGCAGCCTGCGGCAGATCGTGCCGTATGAGCACGGCAAGAAGCACGGTATCGAGCGCCAGTGGGACCAGACCGGCAAGCAGGTGCTGGAGCAGGTATGGCGTGACGGTCAGCCCGTAACAAGCAGTTAGTTCCGCGCCGCCATTGCAGGTATCATGCAGGGATTCCGGCCCGCCAGCAGGCGCGAAGCCGGTGGGATAACTGGAGGCAATGGTGGTGGAAGCGGAAGTTTCGGCGTTGGCCAGGGCGCAAGGCATGGCCTTGCAAAACATGCGTGTCGTCATGCGCGCGGCGCAGCGCCACTCGGCGCAGATCGAGAAACAATGCGGCGTGTCGGGCGCGCAATTGTGGGTGATGCAGGAATTGCTGGAGCGGCCGGGCCTGCGCATGGGCGAGCTGGCCAGCAAGATGTCGATCCACCAGACGACGGCCAGCAACCTGGTCGAGGCGTTGGTCAAGAAAGCCTATGTGCGCAAGGCGCGCGACCAGCCCGATCAGCGCGTGGTCACCCTGACCCTGACGGCGGAGGGGCAGGCCGTGATCGCTGGCGCGCCACAGCCGGCGCGCGGCTTGCTGCCCAGTGCGCTGGCTCAGCTGGACCCCGACAGCCTGGCGCACCTGAACCAGGGCTTGAGCGCCTTGCTGGCCGTCGTCGCTCCCGATGACAGGCAGGCGGGCATGCAGCCGTTTCCGTTTACGATGTAGTTTCCCTGCTGGCCTGCGGCAGCCGCTGCAATTGCAGCTGCGCCAGCGCCCCGTACAGCGGTTCGCTCAGTACGCGCGAAACCGTGCTGGCCACCACGGCGCAGGCCATCAGGCTCAGCACCATGCCGTGGCCATCGACCATTTCCATGACAATAATAAAAGCCGTCAATGGCGCCTGCGTGGCGGCGGCCAGGAAACCCACCATGCCCAGCGCGATCAGGGCCGGCGCGTGCGGGTAGTGCAGCAGCACGGCGATATCGTGGCCGATGCCGGCGCCGATGGCCAGGGACGGCGCGAAAATGCCGGCCGGCACGCCCGACCAGACAGTCAGCCACGTCGCTACATATTTGAAGGCGACAAAAGCGGGCGCCACGTCGGACGAGCCTTCCAGCATGGCGCGCGTGGCCACGGTGCCGCTGCCGAACGTGGCGCCGTGGCTGGCGATGCCGATGGCCGCCACCAGCACACCGCAGACGGCGGCGAACAGCACGGGCCGGCCCTTTCTCCACGCGGACATTTTTCCCAGCGGATTGCCCCTCGCGGACGCCAGCAGCAGCCGCGCAAACAGGCCGCCCGCCACGCCCGCGATCAGGGTGACGAGTAAACCCGGCAAGGCCAGCGCCAGGCCGATGGGGCCGGGGTGGATGATGCCGAAGTGGGTGGCGTTGCCGTGGATGGACACGGCCATCATGCCGGCCAGCACGATGCCGGCCACGATGAGGCCGCTGTTGCGCTGCTCGGGCGAGCGTGAGAGTTCCTCGATGGCAAACATGACGCCGGCCAGCGGCGTGTTGAAGGCGGCCGCGATGCCGGCCGCGCCGCCGGCCACCAGCAGCGAATGGGCGCTCACTTGCGAGTGGCGCGGCAGCGCCCGGCGCGCTGCCAGCATCACGCCGGCGGCGATTTGCACGGACGGGCCTTCGCGCCCCAGCGACAATCCCCCTAGCAAGCCGCCCGCCGTCAGGACGATTTTCGCGGCACTGAGTTTCAACGAGACAAACAATGAGCGCTGCTCGGGCGCCACGGCCGGATCCAGTGTCGCCATTACTTGCGGGATGCCGGAGCCGGCCGCGCCCATCGCATAGCGGCGCGTCAGCCAGACCAGCAGGGCGGCGCAGGCCGGCGTCCACAGCAGGGCGAACCACCAGGCTTTGCCGTTAAAAAACAGGAACAGGTCCAGCGCTTCCTCCGCCAGCCACGTAAAACCGACGACGACGAGGCCCGCGATGGCGGCCATGCCGACGACGACGGCGCGCGACCACCACAGGCGCGGGTTGGCAAATTCATGCTTGAAGGCAGAGGGAATATCGTGCAAGTGCTTCATCGCGGCAAGTCCAGGAAGGGGCGCGCAGGGCGTCGGGAAGACTTGCCATTATATAGATGTATTTGTTCGAATGTATTTATGGCTTGCAGTTTTGCAGCTGTTACACAAACAGCTCATGCCGCGCGCTCTGGCTGATGGCGATGGTGGCCGGGTGGCTCAAACGCCGTTCCGTGGTGATCGCATACACCTGCTCGACGAGGCTGTCGACCCGGCCCAGCGCCACGACGGCGTATTGTTCGCAGACCTGGGGCGCGATGACGGTGGGGGCGAAGAACAGGCCGGCGCCGGACTGGCCGAAGGCTTTCATCATGGCGCTGTCGTCGAACTCGCCGACGATGCGCGGGTGCAGATTGTTGTCGCCCAGCCACTGCAGCAAGCGCCCGTAAATGGCGAAGTCTTCGCCGGGCAGCAGCAGCGGCGCGCCGTCCAGGCATTGCGGAAAGTCCCCCGTCAGGGTGGCGGCCAGCGCTTGTGTGCCGAACAGGGTCATGCCGCTTTCACCGAGCAAATGGTTAAAGCCGCGCACGCTCAAGTGGGCCGGCATGGGGCGGTCCGCCATGATCAGGTCGAGCCGGTGCACGGCCAGGTCCGCCAGCAGGCTGGCCAGCCTGCCTTCGCGGCAAATGATGCGCAGCGGCTCGGCCAGTCCCAGCGCCGGCGCGACGAGGCGGCAAGCGATCAGTTTCGACACGGAATCGGCGCAGCCCACGCGAAACGTCGTCGTCGTGGTGCGCGACTGGTCGCGCACGATTTCCAGCAATTCATCGCCCGTGCTGAAGATGCTTTCGGCATGGCTGAGGATGCGCCTGCCCGTGTCCGTCAATTCCAGCTGGCGCCCGCTGCGGCGGAACAGTTCCACGCCCAGGGTGTCGGCAAACTCGCTGAGCTGCCCGGAAATCGATTGCGGCGTCAGGTGCAACTGCTCGGCCGCGCGCGCGATGCTGCCCGTCTTGGCCACCATCCAGAAATAGCGCAAGTGTTTGAAGTTGAGTGTCGACATGGGCTTTTCCGATAGATTAATTCATCGATTTTTTCGATGTATTCTTAAATTATATTCGATTTGTTCGATGTTTATATTCGGACTATGATGGCTGCTCAATTCATGCAAGGAGAGTGCCATGGACTTCAGGATACAAACAGATCATTGCGGAGGCCGCCGATGAACGGCCTGGAAAGTATTGCTACGGCGCCCATGTGGGCCGGCTTCATCGCCTTTGTTCTGGTGATGCTGGCGCTGGACTTGTTCGTCTTCGGCGGCAACAAGGCGCACAAGGTCAGCGTCAAGGAAGCGGCCACGTGGTCGCTCGTGTGGGTCAGCCTGGCCCTGCTGTTCAACGGCGGCCTGTGGTGGTATCTGAACGGCACGGCCGGTCCCGAGATCGCCAACCAGAAGGCGCTGGAGTTTTTCTCCGGCTACCTGATCGAGAAAGCCCTGTCGGTCGATAACGTGTTCGTCTTCCTGCTGATCTTCAGCGCCTTCCGGGTGCCGATCCAGTACCAGCGCCGCGTGTTGATTTATGGCGTGCTGGGCGCGATCGTCATGCGCGCCGTGATGATCATGGCCGGTGCGTGGGTGGTGAGCGAGTTCAGCTGGGTGTTGTACCTGTTCGGCGCCTTCCTGTTGATTACCGGCATGCGCATGCTGGTGGCGGCCGATGCGGAGCCGGACGTGGCGAACAACCCGGTGCTGCGTTTTGCCCGCCGTCACTTGCGGGTGGCGGACGGCGACCACGGTGAGCGTTTCTTCGTGGCAAAGGGCGGTTTGCGCTATGTCACGCCGCTGTTCCTGGTGCTGATCCTGATCGAGGTGACGGATCTGGTGTTTGCGGTCGACTCGATCCCGGCGATTTTCGCCATCACGACGGATCCGTTCATCGTCTTCACGTCGAACCTGTTCGCCATCATGGGATTGCGGGCCCTGTACTTCCTGCTGGTGGACGTGGCTGACCGCTTCCACATGCTCAAGTATGGCCTGGCCATGGTGCTGGTGTTCATCGGCGCCAAGATGCTGATCATGCCGTGGTACCACGTGCCGGTGGAAGCGTCGTTGCTGGTGGTGGCGGTATTGATTGTGTCGAGCTGCGTGGCCAGCGTGTTCATCACCCGCAGTGACAAAAAGTAATACGGCAGTACGGCGCGCCCCGCCTGGCGGTGGCGCGCCTTTTAATTGACTAATAGAAAGAGTAGAAAATCATGCGTACGTATGAAGTAAATAGTCCCCAGGCAGCGGGACGTATCCTGGCCCTGATGATGGTGGTCGATGGCAACCTGGCCAGCGCCGAGCTGCAAGCAATGCACCGCAGCAAGATCCTCGAACATATCGACCTGGAACCAGCTGCCTTCCAGCAACTGCTGCAAGACTTGTGCGACGACATGCTGACCTCGACCGTGCATGGCGCCGTGCAATTGGCCAATGGCGTGATCGACAGCCTGCTCGACGAAATCGCCGACCCGGACTTGCGCCGCAAGCTGCTGCAAGCCATGTGGAAAATCGCCGACGCGGACGACTGGCTGGCCGATGGCGAAGCCGTGTTGCTGGCCCGCGCCAGCGCGGCATGGTCGGCGGAAACGAATTTCCGCATGCACGCCGCCTGAGGCACATCAAGCCGTCTTGTGCCCCATGGCAATGACGGCGGCGCCGGCCAGGGCCATGCCCACGCCGGCGATGTCGGTCCAGGCCGGCGTGACGCCGTCCACCAGCCACAGCCATCCCAGCGCCGTGGCGATATAGATGGCGCCATATGTGGCATACACCCGGCCGCTGGCGGCAGGATGCAAGGTCAGCAGCCACACGAAGGCCAGCAAGCTGATGGCGGCCGGCAACAGCAGCCAGGCGCTGCCCTTGTTGCTCAGCCACAGCATGGGCAGGTAGCAGCCCAGCAGTTCGGCCACGGCCGTGACGGTAAACAGCCCGAAGGTGCGGGCCAGTCCTGTCCATTCAATGGCGTCGTTCATTGCATTCCTGTTTTTTCAGTCGAGCCGCCATTGTAGACGGGCGCACCTTCATTGAGCTGCAGGGCAACATACAGCAGCAAACGGTCATCCGTCTCATCCAGGTCCAGCCCCGTCAGTTCGGCGATCTTTTGCAGCCGGTAATCGAGCGTGTTGCGGTGGATGTGCAGGGCCCTGGCCGTGGCCATCGGGTGGCTGTGGTGGCGGAACCAGGCGGCCAGGGTGCGCATCAGGGTGCCCGACTTGCGGTCGTGCGCCTGCAGGCGCGCCAGGGTCTGGCGCAATTGCTCCGCCTGCCAACCGGCTTGCAGGCCGGACAGCAGCACGGGCAGGCTCAGTTCCAGATAGGAAAAAGTAGCTTGCCCGGCATCGCGGGCGCGCCCCACGCGCGCCGTCTGCTTCGCCGATTCATACGAGGCCGTCGCGCCATCGAGGCCTGGCAAGGCCACGCCCATGGACAGGGTGGCGGGCGGCGTGAGCGCCTGCTGCGCCACCTGGTGCAGTTCGAGCAGGCGCTGCCTGGCTTGCGCCGCGCGCGCCTGCTGCGGGCCGCTGGCGGGAAAGGCGTCGAGCAGCACCAGTTCGCCCGGCGAGACGACGGCCATCAGCAGGGACGGCCAGCGGGCCGACAGGTCGGACTGTACTTGCTGCAGCTGCGTCAGCACCTGGTCGAGCCGCTCGCCCGGGCCATCTCCTGCAGCGGGTATTTCTAGCACGAACATGGCGCGCGGCACGCGCAGGTCGACGGCCAGGCGCGCCGCCCACGCTTGCATGCTGGCGTCCGAAATGCCGGTGCGGTAGACGAGCTGGAACACGAATTCCTCGCGGTAGCGCTTTTCGTGCTGCAACTCGCTGACCAGCCGCGCCTGCTCCAGCATCATTTCCGCCATGGCGCGCACCAGTTCGCCGAACTGGCGCACGGCATCGGGCTCGCCCGTCAGGCCCAGCACGCCGCAAATCTCGCCGCGCACCGTCAGGGGCAGGTTGATGCCGGCCCGCGTGCCGGGCAGCCGGGCCATGTCGGCCGCGCCGATTTCCACGCTGGCGCGCCGGGCCAGCGCCAGTTGCGCGCCCGGATGCAGGTCGCCCACGCGCTGCGGGTCGCCGCTGGCCAGGATCACGCCGCGCGCATCGATGACGTTCACGCTGAAGGGAATGATGTGCATGGTGCGCCGCACGATGTCTTGCGCCAGGGGAAGGTCGATGTTCGGCATGGGGTGGTCCGTTTTGTGCATTTGCATGGAATCATCGTATTCGGCACTGAGCTTCTTCATGCATCCGCACGATGACTGTTTCTGCCGTCGATTGTACGATGGGCTGGTCGCATCCCATAAAAAATAGTCAGGAGACACCCATGACCACCCAACCAGGCGCCAGCCTGTCCACCGGCGCGCCCGCGCAGGACCGCGTGCGCGAAGGCGCCTACCGCAAGGTCACCTTGCATTTGATCCCTTTCATCTTCATCTGCTACCTGTTCAATTACCTGGACCGGGTAAATGTCGGCTTTGCCAAGCTGCAAATGCTCGATGCGCTGCAATGGAGCGAAAGCGTGTACGGCCTGGGCGCCGGCATTTTCTTCATCGGCTACGTGGCCAGCGGCGTGCCCAGCAATTTGTTGCTGCACCGCCTGGGCGCGCGCAAGGTCATCGGCACCCTGATGATTGCCTGGGGCATCGCCTCGGCCTGCCTGATGTTCGTCACCACGCCGGCCGCGTTCTACTCGCTGCGCTTCATCACGGGCGTGTTCGAGGCGGGCTTCTTCCCCGGCATCGTGCTGTACTTTACGAACTGGTATCCCGCTTCGCGCCGGGGCCGCATCATGGGCCTGTTCATGTCGGCCATTCCCATTTCCGGCTTGCTGGGCAGCCCCTTGTCGGGCTGGATGATGCAGTCGTTCGCGGGCCACGGCGGCCTGGCCGGCTGGCAATGGATGTTCCTGCTGCAGGGAATACCCACCGTGCTGCTGGGCTTTCTCGTGTATGTGCTGCTCAATGACGGCATCGCCCAGGCGAAGTGGCTCAATGCCGAAGAAAAGCAGCTGCTGCGCGCCGACCTCGACGAGGACGAACGCCAGCGCCGCAACAGCGCGAATACGGCCGACACCTTTGCCAGCGTGCTGCGTAACAAGCACGTATGGATGCTGGGCCTCGTGTATTTCTGCATCCAGATGGGCGTGTATGCGATCAACTTCTGGCTGCCCACCATCGTCAAGTCGCTGGGTTTCGCCAGCCCCGTCGCCGTGGGCTGGATCAGCGCCATTCCTTATCTGTGCGCCAGCATCTTCATGATCTGGGTGGGCCGTTCGGCCGACAAGCACAAGGAACGCCGCTGGCATTTGAGCGGCCCCCTGCTGATGGCGCTGTGCGGCTTGCTGCTGGCCACCCAGGCGCACGGCAACGTGGTCGTCGCCCTGATCGGCCTGTCGCTGGCGACCATGGGCGCGCTGTCCGGCCTGCCCATGTTCTGGCCTTTGCCGACGGCGTTTCTCGGCAGCGCGGCGGCGGCCGGCGGCCTGGCGCTGATCAACTCGCTGGGCCAGGTGGCGGGCTTCGTCAGCCCCTTCCTCGTCGGCTGGATCAAGGATGCGACGGGCGGCACCGACGTGGCCCTGTATATTCTTTCCGCAGTCATGCTGCTGGGCGCCATACTGGTGCTGCGCGTTCCCGCGCGGATTGTGAATCGTTGAGTGAACCGCTGATGCCATCGAACCGGAGGAATTGACCATGACGACGACCCCACCGCCGCGCGCCTTGCTGCAAGCCATGTTCCAGGCCGCCATCGCTGCGGCCCAGCCATCGCACTGCATCCCGCCCCATTTGCCGCCAGCGCCCAAGGGCCGGCTGATCGTCATCGGCGCCGGCAAGGCGTCGGCCGCCATGGCGCAAGCCGTGGAGCAGCACTGGCCGGGGCCGCTGTCCGGCCTCGTCGTCACGCGCTACGGCTATGCCGTGCCGTGCGAGCGCATCGAGATCGTCGAAGCGTCGCACCCCGTTCCCGACCAGGCCGGCATGGACGCGGCGCGGCGCATGCTCGAGCTGGTCGGCAATTTGCAAGCCGACGATACGGTGCTGTGTCTGATTTCGGGCGGGGGCTCGTCGCTGCTGGCCTTGCCCCTGGACGGCATTACTTTGGCCGACAAGCAGGCATTGAACCGCGCATTGCTGGCGTCGGGCGCCACCATCGGCGAAATGAATTGCGTGCGCCGCCATTTGTCCGCCATCAAGGGGGGCAGACTGGCGGCCGCCTGCCATCCGGCGCAAGTCATCACTTTGGCCATTTCCGACGTGCCTGGCGACAAGCTGGGCGACATCGCATCCGGCCCCACGGTGGGCGACGCGACGACGTGCGAGGATGCGCTGGCCATCGTGCGCCGCTATGGCATGGATTTGCCGGACAGCATAAGAAAAACGCTGGAAAGCGGGCGCGGCGAATCCGTGAAACCCGATGACCCGCGCCTGGCCCGCACGCGCACGACCCTGATCGCCACGCCGCAGATGGCGCTGGAAGCGGCCGCAGCGGTGGCGCGCGCGGCCGGCGTCACGCCATATATATTGGGCGATAGCCTGGAAGGCGAGGCGCGCGACGTGGGCAAGGTGATGGCCGGCATCGCGCTGCAAACGGCCGTTAGGGGCCAGCCGTTTCCCGCTCCGTGCGTGCTGCTGTCGGGCGGCGAAACGACGGTCACCGTGCGCGGCAATGGCCGCGGCGGGCGCAACGTGGAATTCCTGCTGGCGCTGGGCATCGCGCTCGATGGCCACGAGGGCATCCACGCGCTGGCCGGCGACACGGATGGCGTCGATGGCCAGGAAGACATCGCCGGCGCGGTGCTGGCGCCCGACACCCTGCAACGGGCCTGGGCGCTGGGCATCAAACCCCGCGATAGCCTCGACAACAACGATGGCCACGGCTTCTTCCAGGCGCTGGGAGACGCCGTGATCACGGGCCCGACATTGACGAATGTCAATGATTTCCGGGCCATCCTGATTATCTGATTAATTAAACCCTTCCAGCACGATCTTTCCCTTCGCCGTATTGCTTTCCAACAGGGCATGCGCGCGTTTCAGATTCGCCGCATTGATCGTGCCGAAGCGCTCGGCCAGGGTGGTCTTGATGACACCCGCATCCACCAGCTGCGCCAATTCATCGAGCAATTCATGCTGCTTGACCATGTCGGCCGTCTGGAACAGCGAACGGGTAAACATCAGTTCCCAGTGCAGCGACACGCTCTTGCCCTTGAACTTGCGCACGTCGATGTGCTCGGGATCGTCGATCAGGGCGAACTTGCCCTGCGGCGCGATGAGTTCGACAATTTGCTCGAAATGCTTGTCGGTCTGGTTCAGGCTGATCACGTAATCGACGGGCGGTAAACCCAGGCGCGTGATTTCCTGTGCCAGCGGCAGGCTGTGGTCGATCACGTGGTGGGCGCCCAGTTCCTTCACCCAGTCGGCCGTTTCCGCGCGCGAGGCCGTGCCGATGATGGTGACACCTGTCAATTGCCGCGCCAGTTGCACGAGCACGGAACCGACGCCGCCTGCCGCGCCGATCACCAGCAGCGACTTGCCCGTCAGGCTCTTGTCGCGGCTGATCTGCAGGCGGTCGAACAGCAATTCCCAGGCCGTGATCGCCGTGAGCGGCAGGGCGGCGGCCGGCGCAAAGTCCAGGCTGGCCGGCATGTGGCCGACGATGCGCTCGTCGACCAACTGGAATTCGCTATTGCTGCCGGGGCGGTTGATGGCGCCCGCGTACCAGACTTTATCTCCCACCTGGAACAGGGTCACGTCGGGGCCGACGGCGGTGACGACGCCGGCCGCATCCCAGCCCAGCACTTCCGGCTGGCCCTCTTTCGGCGCGCGATTCTTGCGCACCTTGGTGTCGACGGGATTGACGGAGATGGCGTGCACGGCGACGAGCAGGTCGCGTCCCGTGGCGGCGGGTACGGGCAGCTCGATGTCGAGCAGGGCGCTGGCATCCGTGATGGGCAGGCTGTGGTGGTAGGCGATGGCTTTCATGTTCTTCCTTGGGGAAACAGTGTGGGTTAGGCGTAGGTCGGAATAGGTCCGAAGGACCGTAATCCGACACCATTGTTGGCGTGGCCATACGGGCTTGACGTATCATGGCCATTTTCTCGCCAAGGTAAAAGTGGGCGCGTACCGAAACACTTTCAAAGGAATGCTGAAAATTGCTGCGACTCGATGACTTGCAGGTATTTGTGCGCACGGCCGACCGCGGCAGTTTGTCGGCGGCCGCGCGCGAGCTCGGCATTTCGCCCGCGCTGGCCAGCGCCGCCGTCAAGCGCCTGGAAGGGGAACTGGGCTTGCGCCTGCTGGCCCGCACGACCCGTTCGCTGAGCCTGACGCCAGAAGGCACGCAATACCTGGAACACGCGCGGGAAGCCTTGCGCCTGCTGCGCGCAGGCCACGATGCGCTGCTGGCAGGCAAGGACAGTTTCGGCGGAACCTTGAAAATTGCCATGCCCTCGGATCTGGGCCGCAACCTGATGCTGGGCTGGCTCGACGAATTCCAGCTGCGCCATCCGAAACTGCACTACCAGCTCAGCGTCAGCGACCGGGTGGCCGACATGGTGCGCCAGCAAGTCGACGTGGCCATCCGCTATGGCCAGCAAGACGATTCGAGCCTGATCGCCATGCCGATCGCGCCCGCCAACGACCGGGTGCTGGTGGCGTCTCCCGCCTACCTGCGCGAATACGGCCCCCTGCTGGCGCTGGAAGACTTGTCGCAGCGCAATTGCCTGCGCTTCGCGCTGGAAGACGGCTTGCATGACCGCTGGACTTTTTACCGCCTGCCCCAGCGCGAGCAAGTGACGGTGTCCGTGAGCGGCAACCGCAGCGCAGACGACGCCGACCTGGTGCGCCGCTGGGCCGTGGCTGGCCTGGGCATCGCTTACAAATCGCGGCTCGACGTGGCTGGCGACCTGGCAGCCGGCCGTTTGCAAGCGCTGTTGCCCGAGGTGGCGGGCGAGGCGACGCCCTTGCACCTGGTCTGCACGCACCGGGCGCAGGTGACGCCGCTGGTGCTGCAGCTGCGCGATTTCCTGCGCGATCAATGCGCGCAGCTATTGAAGCAGCATGATTGACCGCGGATGCTTCCTTCGCGGGCTGCCCGCCGCAGCTATCCATCATCGATTTTTTAAAATCACCTCACTCATGTATTGATTCAAATCGCGAAAATCCTTCACCCGCCAGGCATATGGCGCGATCTTGACGCCATTCTCTTTCAAGGTCTTTGGAATCAAATCGCCATTCGGACGCAGTATGACCGACGATACGATTACGCCCGGATAATCCTTCAGGCGTTTTTTGAACGCGGCGCTTGTCAGGTCAGGCGTGGGAGGCGTGCTTTTATTCGCCAATGGCCCGGTGCCCTTGATCTCCGCGCCATGGCACACGGCACAGCGCTGCACATACAGCGTTTTCCCATTCAGATTCTCCGCCAGGGCTGACGGCGTTTGAATTAGCGATAACATTCCTAATGCAGCGATAAATAATATTTTCATTTCTTTTAAATGTGGACGTATTGTATGGATAATGTCTGGTTCGAGAGAACATACGCAACTGCCCTTGCAATACGCAATTCTCCCGATAACATTTTATCCGAGATTATTCATCATAATGCGCCCGTACCCGCGAGCGCTGGGCTGGTGAACAATCCTGCTTGATTACAACTCGTTGCAAATGGCAATCATGCGCAGGTCAACCTGGGCGTACCCTCAAGCATTCTGCATGAAACCGCTCGAAGGACTGCCATGACCCCACACCGATTCTTGCCGCCGACCTTGATTTCCCTGCTCTTGCTGGCCGGCTGCGCCGCGACCGGACCTGCCGTCCAGTCCGATCATCGCGCGCAGACTAGTTCCACACAGGACATCGCCATGCTCGAACGGGTCAGCTGGGGCGTGAACGGGGGCAGCGTGCGCCAGGTGCAGGACAAAGGCTGGAACGCCTGGCTGCAGGCGCAGTTGCACCCAGGCAAAGCCAGCTTGCCGCCCGCCGTGCAGGCGCAAATCGACGCCATGACCATCAGCCAGGTGCCGCTCGATCAATTGGTGGTTTCTATGGAGCAAAAGCGCAAGGATGCGGCCGGCGTGATGGACGACATGGCAAAGCAGCAGGCGCAAAAGGATTACCAGCAGGAACTGAATCGCCTGGCACGCGAGGCGGCCACGCGCTCGCTGTTGCTGGACGTGTATTCGCCTAACCAGTTGCAGCAGCAACTGAGCTGGTTTTGGCTCAACCATTTCAGCGTGCACCAGGGCAAGCACAACTTGCGCGCCATGGTGGGCGATTACGAGGCGAATGCTATCGCACCACATGCACTGGGGAAATTCCGTGACTTGCTGGGCGCGACCGTCCACCATCCGGCCATGCTGCGCTACCTGGACAATGAAGCCAACGCCGCCAAGCGCATCAATGAAAACTATGCGCGCGAGCTGATGGAGCTGCATACCCTGGGGGTGAACGGCGGCTACAGCCAGGCTGACGTGCAGGAGCTGGCGCGCATCCTGACCGGGGTGGGCGTGAATCTGGGAGCGGACACGCCGAAGGTGAAACCGGCGCTGCAGTCGCAATATGTGCGCAAGGGCTTGTTCGAGTTCAACCCGAACCGCCACGATTACGGCGATAAACAATTCCTCGGGAAAACGGTGAAGGGCCGGGGGCTGGCCGAGCTTGATGAAGCGCTGGATCGCCTGAGCCGCAGTCCCGCCACGGCGCACTTTATCAGCGGCAAGCTGGCCCAGTATTTCGTCGGCGACAATCCGCCCGAAGCGCTGGTGGCGCGCATGGCGGCCACCTTCCAGCACAGCGACGGCATGATCGCCGACGTGCTGCAAACCATGTTCAGCAGCCCCGAGTTCAAGCAATCGCTGGGCAAGAAATTCAAGGACCCGATGCATTACGTGGTGTCGGCCGTGCGCCTCAGCTATGACGACAAGCCCATCCTGAACGCGGGTCCCATGCTGAGCTGGCTTTCGCGCATGGGCCAGCCCCTGTACGGACGCCAGACCCCCGATGGCTATCCGCTGACGGACGCCTCCTGGGCCAGTCCCGGCCAGATGACGACGCGTTTCGATATCGCCCGCACCATCGGTTCGGGCAGCGCCGGCCTGTTCAAGACGGATGGCCCGCAGCCGCAGGAAAAGGTGGCGTTCCCGCAACTGGCCAGCGCCTTGTATTACCAGTCGCTGCAGCCAGGCTTGAGTCCGGCCACGCGCCAGGCGCTGGAACAGGCCGCCTCGCCGCAGGAGTGGAATACTTTCCTGCTCTCGTCACCAGAAATGATGCACCGCTAAGTTGAAACTGAAGGAATCGCCATGAATCGTCGTGACTTGCTGAAAGCCCTGGCCGCCGCGCCCTTGTTCACCCACGCGGGCAGTCTGCTGGCCGCGCCCGCCACGGATGCGAAGCTGCTGTTCGTCTTCCTGCGCGGCGGCTATGACGCGAACAACCTGCTGGTGCCCGTCGGCAGTGATTTTTACTATACCTCGCGGCCGAATATCGCCATCGCGAAATCGGGCGAGGACAACGGCGCGCTGGCCTTGAACGCGGACTGGGCACTGCATCCGGCCTTGCGCGAGACCATCTATCCCATGTTCACGGGCGGCGAGGCGGCCTTCATTCCGTTCGCGGGCACGACGGATTTGACGCGCAGCCATTTCGAAACGCAGGACAGTATCGAACTGGGACAGGAGATCGGCGGGCGCCGCGATTTCCGCTCGGGCTTCCTGAACCGGCTGGCGCAAAGCCTCAATAGCAGCAACCACGCCATTTCTTTCACCGACCAGTTGCCCCTGATCTTCCAGGGCGGCGTGCAAGTGCCGAACATGGGGCTGCGCTCCGTGGGCAAGGCAGGCATTGATGCGCGTCAAAGCCAGGTCATCGCCGCCATGTACAAGGGCACGCCCCTGCAGCAACCGGTCAGCGCGGGCTTTGCCGTGCGCGACGATGTGACGAAGGAATTGACGGGAGAGATGCAGGCGGCCAACCGCAACGCCATCAGTACCAAGGGTTTTGAACTGGAAGCGCAGCGCATCGCCCGCTTGATGAAGGATAAATACAACATTGGTTTCGTCGACGTGGGCGGCTGGGATACGCACGTGGGGCAGGGCGGCGCCAGCGGCTACCTGGCGGGGCGCTTCGAGGAGCTGGGGCGGGGCCTGGCCGCGTTTTCGCAGGAAATGGGCAGCGCCTGGCGCCATACCGTGGTGGTGGTGGTCAGCGAATTTGGCCGCACCTTCCGCGAAAACGGCAACCGTGGCACGGATCACGGCCACGGCAGCGTGTTCTGGGTGCTGGGCGGCGGGATCAAAGGCAAGCAGGTGGCGGGCGAGCAGGTGGCGATTTCGCAGGCGACGCTGTTCCAGAACCGCGACATGCCCGTGCTGAATGAATACCGGGCCGTGCTGGGCGGCTTGCTGCGCCGCACCTTCGGCTTGACCCCGGCGCAGCTCGACCATGTGTTTGCCGGCGTGAAACCGGTAGAGCTGGGGCTGGTGTGATGCAGCGAACCTCCGTGTTACGCTATGCCTGCGCAATTGGCGCGTAGCGAATACTGGTGGCCTGTGGCGCCGGGCACGAATGGAGTGGCATGAACGATACCCAGCGCGACATTGTCAGCGCAGGCTTTTCCCTGGCCTTGATCGCCGTGACGGCGTTCGTCATGCAGCGTTTCTTTTTGCCGCTCGTGTGGGCCGGCATCCTGTGCGTGGCCACCTGGCCCCTGTACCTGCGCGTGCGCGCGGCGCTGGGGCAGCGACCCATCATCGCGGCAGCCGTGCTGACCCTGGCGTTTGCCTGCATCTTCATCATACCCGTGCTGTCTGGCGTGGCGCAGGCGGCGCGCGAAGTGCCCGTGCTGGCCGATTTCATCGTGCATGCGAATGCCGACGGCTTGCCCGTGCCGCACTGGGTGGCGCATATTCCCCTGGCCGGCAGCGCCATCGGCGACTGGTGGCAAGCCACCCTGAGCCAGCCTCACGGCCTCGGCCACTTCTTTGCGGGCAGCGCCGTGGGCGGCTTTCATTCCGCGCGCGACATGCTCAAGGTGCTGGGCGCGGACGTGTTCCACCGCCTGGTCGACTTTGGTTTGGCCTTCTTGTGCCTGTTTTTCTTTTACAAGGATGGCGAAGCGCTGACGCGCCAGATCACGGCCGTCGGCAGCCATTTCCTGCGCCCCGAACGGTGGGGCCGCTATGCGCAAAAAATCCCGACCGCCATCCGCGCCACCGTCAACGGCCTGGTGCTGGTGGGCCTGGCCGAAGGCGTGCTGATCGGCATCGCCTACGCCATCGCCGGCTTGCCGTCGCCGGCCCTGTGGGCTTTTGCCACGGGCATCCTGGCCATTATCCCGTTCGGCGCGCCGCTCGCGTACCTGTGCGCGGCCGCCTTGCTGGTCTTCCAGGGCAATGTGGGCGCCGCCATTGGCGTGGCCGCGTGGGGCACCATCGTGCTGTTCGTCGCCGACCACTTCGTGCGCCCCGGCATGATCGGCAACGCCACCCGCTTGCCCTTCCTTGCCGTGTTGTTCGGCATTCTGGGCGGCGTGGAAACCCTGGGCCTCGTGGGCCTGTTCATCGGCCCCGTCGTGATGGTGCTGTTCGTTACCTTGTGGTACGAAGCGAATGTGTCTGACCGCGTACCGCCTGCCAACGTAGCTGCCAACGCGCTTGCCGGCGCAGCTGCTGAAACACCTGCCAGCCCGGCCGCGCCGGAACGCACACAGTAGTGAGGGGTCGGCCAGCGTGCCGCTGGCCGGTACTGAGGCGTTCCCGGCGTGGCCGGACGGAGCACCTGGACCGCTACGCGGTTAAGGTGAACTTAATGCGCTTTAGATAAGATCAACAACCAACGGCGCATCAGCAGCACTTCAACATAGCCCGGCTCGATGCCCGTACCGCACTCGATCAAGGGATTGACGGTGTAGTAGCGCTTGCGGAAGTCGCGGCAGACGAGGATTTCGCGCTTGCCCATGCGGACGAGGAAAGAGCTTGGGGCGTATTCCAGGCCGAACCGTGAGCCAAAACCGCTATTCAATGTTGCCATGACAATTCCTTTGAGGGAGATGTGTTGAACGAGTCATCAGAATAGCATAACTACTGTATGAATACACAGCTACTGTATGAATAAACAGTATTTTTTTACTGGTGTGGTTTTTTTGATCATCACCGGGGACATGAAAGAGAGATGAGTTTGCAAGAGAAAAATGACATGGGCATGACCACGGGCTGGACCACGAAACTGCGCCGCTTCGTCGAAGCGCGCCTGTCGCCCGAAGGCGAGCTGGGCCTGCATATGACGGTGGGCGTGGCCCTGATGCTGGTGGCCATCGTGGTCTTCCACGAGATCGCCGAAGCCGTGATGGGCATGGAGCAGATCACCGTGATCGACTTGCAGGTGGCGCACTGGTTCAATCAGCATGCCGTGCCGTGGATCACCAGTTGCCTGCTGGTCGTCACGCACATGCATGGCGTGATCGGCGCCATCACCCTGGCCCTCTTGCTGGGCTGGTATCTGCACCGCAAGGGCGCCGATTACTGGCTGTTTACCCTGGTCATCACCATGCCGGGCGTCATGTTTTTGAACCTGCTGCTAAAGTACATTTTTGTCCGCGCGCGGCCCAGCTTTGACGAACCCATTCTGCAGACGGCCTTGAGCACCTACAGCTTTCCGAGTGGCCATACGGCCACCTCGACAGCCCTGTACGGCTTGCTGGCCGCCTACCTGATTTGCCAGACGGCGCCGGGCGCCTGGGGCAAGCGCATCGCCATCGCGCTGGGCGCCTTCCTGATGGCGTCACTCGTGGGTTTCAGCCGCATTTACCTGGGCGCGCATTACCTGAGCGATGTGCTGGCGGCCATGGCGGAAAGCTATGGCTGGCTGGCCATTTGCATCGCCGGCGTGTCGACCCTGCGCCGCCGCCGGCATATCCGGCAAACCAAATAAGGGGAAACGATCCTGAGCAAGATTGCAGTCATCATCAACGGAGGCGCCGGTTGCGGCTATGCGCCGGACTGGGCGCAGCAGCTCGAAGCGAAATTCGCCGCCGTGGGACTCGACGCCGCCATCACCCTGGCGCAAAGCGGCGCCGAGATGATCGCCACGGCCGAGCAAGCGCTGCGTGATGGCGCGCCCATCGTCGTGGCCGGCGGCGGCGATGGCACCATCAATGCCGTCGCCTCCGTCGTGGTCGGCAGCGGCACGCCGTTTGGCGTCTTGCCGCTGGGTACCTTGAACCATTTCGCCAAGGATTTGAATATTCCGCTCGAGCTCGATGCGGCGATCGCCAACGTGGCGCAGGGCGTGCCGCACCAGGTCGACGTGGGCGAAGTCAATGGCCGCATTTTCCTGAACAATTCCAGCCTGGGCCTGTATCCCGACATCGTGCGCGACCGCGAAAAGCAGCAGCGCCGGCTGGGGCGGGGCAAGTGGCTGGCCTTCAGCTGGGCGTTGGTGGCGGCCTTGCGCCGCTACCCGTTTCTCAGCGTGCAATTGACACTCAACGACGCCGTGCATGCGCGGCGCACGCCCTTCGTCTTCATCGGTAATAATGAATACCTGATGGAAGGCTTGAATATCGGCGAGCGCGAGCGGCTCGATGGCGGCCAGCTGAGCTTGTACGTGGCGCAGCGTCCGGGCCGATTGGGCTTGCTGAAGCTGGCCCTGCACGCGCTGTTCGGCAAGTTGTCGCAGGCCAAGGATTTTGATGTGCTGACGGCCACCGACCTGGAAATCGCCACGCATCACCGCCGTCTGCGCGTGGCCACCGATGGCGAGGTGACGATCATGAATACTCCGCTGCAATACCGCATCCGCACGGCCGCGCTGGGAGTGCTCGTGCCGGCGCCGGCACTTTCTGGGGAGTAAGGCCATGCGTACCATCGTGCATTTGTCCGACTTGCATTTTGGCAGGGTCGATGCGGACCTGCTGGCGCCCTTGCGCGCGCTGGTCGAGCGCCTGGAACCGGACGTGGTCGTGGTCTCGGGAGATTTGACGCAGCGCGCCCGCAGCGCCCAGTTCCAGGAAGCGCGGCACTTTCTCGACAGCTTGCCGGGGCCGCAGATCGTGGTGCCGGGCAACCATGACGTGCCCCTGTACAACGTCTTTTCCCGCTTTTTGACACCGCTGGTGAAGTACCGGCGCCACGTGACGGACGATTTGTCGCCCGAATATGTGGACGAGGAAATCGCCGTGCTGGGCATCAATACGGCCCGCTCCCTGACCTTCAAGGATGGCCGCATCAGCCACGAACAGATCGATTTCCTGCGTCAACGCCTGGGTAGTTTGCCGCCCGGCTTGACGCGCATCATCGTCACGCATCATCCGTTTGACTTGCCGGAAAACTTCGACAAGGATGATCTGGTCGACCGCGCCCCGCAGGCGCTGCAAATGTTTTCCGAATGCGGCGTGGATTTGCTGCTGGCGGGCCACTTGCATGCCAGCGTGGCGGGCAACACGGCCGAGCGCTACAAGATCGCCGGCTACGCTGCTCTGATGGTGCAAGCGGGCACGGCCACGTCCACGCGGGGCAGGGGCGAGTCGAACTCGTTCAATGTGCTGCGCGTGGAAAACAGTTGCATCCGGGTCGAGCGCTACAGCTGGAATGAAGACAGCGCCGACTTTGAAAAAGTCAGCACGGAAGCATTCGAGCGCCAGGGCGGCGTGTGGGCCAGCTTGCGGCCGTTGTAGGTCGGATTAGCGGGGCAAAGCCGCGCGTAATCCGACAATATTGTTGGCTTTGGTAATGGCTTTGGTAATGGCTTTGGTAATGGCTGTGGTGATGTCGGATTACGCTGCGCTAATCCGACCTACGCCGACCTGCCGGGGCACACTTCTGTGGCTTAGAGCCAGTAGTTCATGAAGCGCGCCGCCCACTCCTTCATGCGGTCCGAGATGGGCCGCGTTTCCCATTTTGCTTTGGTGATTTCTTCCGAATCGCGCAAGTCTTCCTGGAAGGCGTTTTCCATTTCGCGCCCGAAGCTGTCGCCCAGCACGATCACGTTCAGTTCGCTGTTGTGCAGGAAGCTGCGCATGTCGATGTTGGTCGAGCCGACGGTCGACCAGGCGCCGTCGATGACGGCCGTCTTGGCGTGCAGCACGGCCAGTTTCAAATGAAAGATGCGGACGCCGCCGGCCAGCAACTGGTCGTACAGCGCGTGTCCCGCATGGAACACGAGGCCGCTATCTGACACGCCGGGCAGCACCACGGTCACGTCCACGCCCCGTTTCGCGGCTGCAACTAGCGCGTCGACCGTCTGCTGGTCGGGCACGAAATAGGCGGACGTGATGTGGATGGATTTCTTGGCCTCCTGGATGGCCAGGATATACGCCTTGTAGATCTCGAAGCCACCGTCCGGCTCGCTGGCCACGACGCGCACCAGCTTGTCGCCCACTTCGGAAAGCACCGGGAAGTAATTGGCGTCCGGCAAGTCGGCCTGGTCTTGCTGGGCCCAGGTGCGGATGAACAGCCACTGGAAAGCGGCCACGGCTGGGCCTTCCACTTTCACGTGGGTGTCGCGCCAGCCCACGTCCTTCTTGTCGGTCGCTTTCGATTTCGAGCGGAACAGCGAGCTTTTCGCATAGGTATCGCTGATATTGATGCCGCCCGTAAACGCCATCTTGCCGTCGACGATCAGCACCTTGCGGTGGTCGCGGTTGTTGATCTTCCAGTCATCGCCCTTGAGCTTGGCCGGATTGACGGGATTGAAGGCCACCAGGTGCACGCCGGCCGCACGCATGCGGTCAAAGAACGCTTGCGGCACGCCGATGGTGCCCACGCTGTCGTAGATGACGTTGACCGTCACGCCCGCTTGCTGCTTTTCGATGAGCATGTCGGCAAATTTGAGGCCCAGCGGATCCTGGTCGAAGATATACGTTTCCAGGTTGATGCTGTTCTTCGCTTCGCTGATGGCCTGGAACATGGCGGCCATGGTTTGCGGGCCGTCAAACAGCAAGGTCACTTTGTTGCCCTTGATCAAAGGTACGCCCGTGGCCGCCTCTTCCAGCGCGGCCTGGGCCTTCAGATCCATGCCGGACTTGGCCCAGCGCTTGTTGAGCAGGGCGGCGCGGCTGTTGACGTTCAGCAAGGCGCCCTTGCCCGTGATCACCTGGGGCTTGGCCACCGGTTCCAGGGTGGTATTGAGGTTCTTGACATTGGGCAGCGAGGCGCATGCAGCCAGGGTCCAGCACAGCAGTAGGGCGGTGAGGCAGGGTTGCATGCGCCTGATGGTCATTTTTGAGCCTTGTTCGTCAGTGACAGGTTTGCCGACTCGTCGACCAGCGCCAGCGGTGGCGGGTTTTTCGAGCCGAAGAAGAAGACGATGGGCGAGCGCAGGAAACGCTTGCCCAGAATCTTCAATAATTGCATGCCGTGCTTGAAGCGCACCTGGCGCGAGCGCAGTGCCACCCACAGGGCCAGGCCGAAGCTGACGAGCAGATTGGCCGTGCCGATGGCGAAGATGCCCGACAGCGACTTGACGGCCAGTTGCCAGCTCATGTTGTGATCGAGGCCCACCAGGGCCGTGGCGAAGTTGGCGGCCGAGAAGGTGATGTGGCGGATATCGATCGGCAAGCCGATCAGGAAACCCAGGGTGCCGATGGAGCCGAGCAGGATACCGAAGTAGAAGTTACCCATCAGGCCACCGAGGTTGTTTTCCAGATACATGCCCAGCCGCTGCAAGCGCTCCTGGCCGATCACCCGGCCCAGGCCGCGCAATTGCGCGATGCGCTGGGCCCAGCGCGTGTACAGGGCCTGGTTGTCATAGTAGCCGGAAATCAGGCCGGCCACGAACAGGCACACGCCGGCGATCATGGCGTAAAAGATGGCGGGGCTGCCGATGGGGTCGATATCGTGCAGCAGATGCATGGCTTTTTCCGGCGTCACCAGGTTGTGTCCCGTGATCGCCTTGTAGCCGAGCGCGATCAGCCAGGCCGTGGGGATGGCGGTCGCCAGGTTGCCCAGCACGGCCATGTTTTGCGTGCGGAAGACCTTGTTGATCAGTTCGGCCATGCTGTCGAGGTCGATGTTCCGGCCATCCTTGCTGTGCAGGCCGGCGGCGATGCGCGAGGCCGTCATGGCCGGCTGCTTGGTGGCCACCGTGAAATGCAGCAAGTGGATGAACATGAAACCGATCGAGTAATTCATGCTGAACATGAACGCTTCAACCAGCGGCGCCGAGCGCAAATACGACATCAATATCTTGAACAGGGCCATGAAGCCGATGATCACGCCCGCGCCCGCGGACGAGAGGAACATGGCGCCCATTTCGCGGCGGTTTTCCGCGATGTAATGCTCGCCCGTGCGGCTGGCGTTTTCCGTCACATTGCGCGCCAACAAGTTGATATTGTCGGAAAACAGGTCGCTGACCTTGTACTTGTGGTTATGCGCGCGTATCAGTTCCAGCGCCAGCCCGACGGCGCCCGCGCGGCGGCGGCTGACCGGTTGCGGGTGCAGCAAATCCTGCGTGGCGTCGACCGTGATGGCGGCGATGTCCACGTTGTTCGACGCCGGCAGCTCGCCGCTCGTGTCGACCAGGAACAGCAGCTTGCGCAGCCGCTCGATGCTTTGCGCCAAGGCCACCAATAAATACGTGAGGGGAATGCTGGTGCCCTGGTACAGCGCCTTCTTGCGGATCTTGGCGATGACGGCGTCGCACTGGTCGAGCATCACCAGCAGATGGCGCGCATCCTCGATGTGCTCGATGTCGCCTTGCAGCAAATTCGTGTAGGCGTCCAGGTAGGCGTTCACTTCCGTGTTCTGCACCATGAACGGTGACTGGAATACTTCGATTTCATTGTGGAAACGCGTCAATTCCGGTTCCAGACCCATGGCGCAGACGCGGTAGGACAGGGTGCGGATGGCGTCGAGCATGCCTGGCAGCATGATGTTGCCATCGCCGACGGCCAGTTCGATGTCGTCGCTGGTGAGCACGTCGAACAGTTCCAGCCAGTCCGTGGCGGGCACGTTGCTGATCCACAAATAATCGGTTTTCAGGTACAGCACTTGGTCGAGCGCGTCGTTCAGGTATTCGTCGCCGAGGGCGGGCGGCAGCATGCGGTAGGCGATGCGGCGTTTCAATTCCGTGAAGAAACCGCTGTTCGACAGCACGCCGATGTCGGTGTACAGGCTGGCATGGCGGCGCGCGGCCAGCACGCGCAGCACGTATTCGTGCAGGGCGCGCGCTTGCGCGGGGTTACCTTTGAGTAGCTGGCGCAGGGTGCGCACGTTGGCAATCGCGGTAGCGCTGTCGTGGGAGCGCTTGGGACGCAGTGAGTTGAATAATTCCACCAGCAAGTCGATATTGCTGGAGTTGGGGTCAATGCGTTCGAGGATAGCTAGCATGCAGAAAAAACGGGCGAGCCGCTGTCGGTAAAACCAGTAGTGTACCGCCTGCGTCAAATCGCGCAACGTTCGCCACCGAACATTGCTTTACGGCAGGGCCTGCATTTCACGCCATTTTGCCGCAAATTAGCTGAATCATGGTCAATATTGTGTGTTGTCAGTGCGCGACGTGTTTCCTGGGGCTAAGCTGAAGTTTCTGTTGTACAACGCACGGACGCTGGACAAAAAGCGGGGATAAGGTAACACTGAGATCAGACACACAGCGCATGTCCTGATCAATACCGGGAAGTTTCATTCACGTTGCCGAGATATTTATCATGAAGACCTCGTATTTTGCGCTTGCTGTGATAGGGATGGGGCCATTCGCGCTGGGCGCGACGGCCCAGGCTGCCGATGGCGCAGGCAGTGCCGCATCCAGTAACGTTGCCGTGTACGGCGTGCTCGATGCAGGCATCGTGGCCGAGCGCGGTTGCGCCGCCAGTTGCGCCGGCGCCAAGGTGTCCGGCGGCGTCGCGTCCGGCTCGCGCCTGGGCCTGCAGGGCCGCGAGGCGCTGGGCAATGACGTCACGGCCGTGTTTACCCTGGAAGCGGGTATCCAGAACGACACGGGCCAGTCGGAAGAGGGCCGTTTGTTCGGCCGCCAGGCCTACGTGGGCCTCGACAGCCGCCTCGGTGCGCTGACCCTGGGGCGCCAGTACAACCTGCAATACCTGACCCTGACCGACGTGGCCGACCCGTTCAAGGGCGGCATGGCCGGCAGCGCCGGCAACCTGGCCGGCTACAGCGTGAAACGCTATGACAATACCGTCAAATATGTGACGCCGGCCTTGCGCGGCGTGACCGCCAGCGCCATCTACAGCTTTGGCGAGTCGCCGTACAGCAACGCCAACAACCGCGCGTATGGCGCCACCCTCGGCTATTCGGCCGGCGCCGTGAATGTCAGCGTGTCGCACCAGCGCAAGAACAACTTCATCCTCGCCTCCGGCACCTTGCCCGCCATCGACATGTCGGCCCGCAACACCCTGATCGCGGCAAATATCGACCTCAAAGTGGCCACCGCCTTTGCCGCCGTGGGCGTGAACAAGGGCTATGGCAGCTCGCCGTGGGATCCGAACAATGCCTATAGCTCGCTGGCCCTGTCGATGTCGTCGTCGGACAGCCGCGACACCTTGCTGGGCGTGTCCGTGCCCGTGGGCGGCTTCAAACTGCTGGCGTCGTGGGTGCGCAAGGATGACCGCGACCTGGCCAACCGCGACGCCAGCCAGGTGGCAGTCGGCCTCACGTATTCGCTGTCAAAGCGCAGCGATTTCTACGCGTCCTACGCGAAGATCCACAACAAGAACGGCGCCCGCTACACGGTGGGCAACGCCAGCGATGCGGGCCGCGGCGACGCCGCCTTCAACATGGGCTTTCGTCACGGCTTTTGAGCTGCTGTCGCCGATGGGGCAGGGCACGTTGCTCCCAGCCACTTGCCGTTGCTCGTCACATTCACCTGTTCCGGCGTGCCGCGCGCGCTGGTCGTCACCGCCAGCTGCATGCTGAATGCCTGCTCGCCCGTGAACATCACCTTGCCTTCGCCGCTCGATTTCGGGTTGGCGCAAGTGAACGACACCTGCATGCCGCCCGCGATATCCGTGTTTTTCGATTTGCAATCGCCGGGCTGGCCCGTGGGAATCTGCCTGCGCGCCGCCATGTCCGGCGTCACGCAGGCCGTCACGCGCACGGCGCCGTCGGCGCCCACGGTGGGCATGGCCATGCCGCGACTGGCCGCCATGCTTTCCAGCTGCTTGCGTTGATCGGGAGGAAGGTTGCCCAGTTGCTGCAGCACCATGGACATGGCGTTGTCGGTGGCGGCGTCGGGCGACGCCATCTTGCTGTCGACTTGCCACAGGCCCGGCTTGATGGTGGCCGATGGCGAGGCGGCCTGGGCGCCAGCGTGGCTGCCCAGGGCGGCGCAAGCCAGTAAACTCAGGCGTAGCAAAGAATGTTTCATGTTGGCGTCTCCAGAAAAGGCAGACCCCAGCATACGGCATGGCAAGCGGGGCACGCTTGCCATTGTGTTACAAACTGTGATCGGGTTCGATGCGGCGCACGTCCACGCTGGCGATGCGGCGCTCGTCGGCTTCGAGGATTTCATAGCGCAAATCATCGAGTTCCAGTACTTCGCCCACGGCCGGCATGTTTTCGAAGTGCGCCAGCAGGAAGCCGGCCAGCGAGTTGTACTCGCCGTCTTCGCTGACCAGGGTTTCCGTTTCGAACACTTGCTCCAGGTAATGCAAGTCCGTCGCGCCATCGATGCGCCAGTGGCCGGGGCCCAGCACTTCCACGTCGGGCTGTTCGTCCTCGTCGGGGAATTCGCCGGCGATGGCTTCCAGGATGTCGATGGGCGTGAGCACGCCTTGCACGGTGCCGAACTCGTCGACCACCAGCACCAGCTGGCCGCGCGAGCGCTTTAATGTTTCCATGGCTTTCAACACCCCGGCCGCTTCCGGCACGACGACGGCTTCGCGCATGCTGGCCGGGTCGATCTTGCCGCGCGAGACGAGGTCCTCGATGAGGTCCTTGCTGCGCGCGATGCCGACCACGTTGTCGAGGTCATCATTGCAGACAGGAATCATGCTGTGCGGCGTTTCGCGCAGCAATTGCAGCATCTTGTCGCTGCTGTCGTTCAGGTTGACCCACGACACGTCGCCGCGCGGCGTCATGACGGAGCGGATCGAGCGCTCGGCCAGGGTCAGGACGCCGCTGACCATGTTGCGCTCTTCCACGCCGAAGGCGGAGACGTCGGGCGTTTCCTTGACTTCGTGCTCTTCCACGGCTTCGCGGCCCTTGCGTCCGCCCAACAGGCTGAGCACGGCTTGCGCCGTGCGGTCGCGCAGCGGGGCGTTCGACTGCAGCTTGAGGAAGTTGCGGCGCGCCAGCTGGTTGAAGAACTCGATGACGATGGAAAAGCCGATGGCGGCGTACAGATAGCCTTTCGGAATGTGGAAGCCCAGGCCTTCGGCGACCAGCGACAGGCCGATCATCAGCAGGAAGCTCAGGCACAGCACGACGACGGTGGGGTGGGCGTTGACGAAGCGCGTCAGCACCTTCGAGGCGAGCATCATGACGACGATGGAAATGACGACGGCCGCCATCATCACGTACAGGTTTTCCACCATGCCGACAGCCGTGATGACGGCGTCGAGCGAAAAGACGGCGTCGAGCACGACGATCTGCGCCACCACGAGGCCGAAGCCGGCGTAGACTTTCGGGCCCGTCTGGGCGTGCGTGACGCCTTCGAGGCGCTCGTGCAGCTCGCTGGTGGCCTTGAACAGCAGGAACAGGCCGCCGACGAGCAGGATCAGGTCGCGCCCTGAAAACGAGAATGTCAATATGGAAAATAATGGCGTGGTCAGAGTGACCAGCCAGGAAATCAGCGAGAGCAGGCCCAGGCGCATGACGAGGGCCAGGGTCAGGCCCAGCACTCTGGCCTGGTCGCGCTGGTGCGGCGGCAGTTTCTCGGCCAGGATGGCGATGAAAATCAGGTTGTCGATACCCAGTACGATTTCCAGTACGACCAGCGTCAGCAGGCCGACCCAGATTGTCGGGTCAAATAACCATTCCATGTGTGTAACCTTGTAAAGTCGATCAGTGTAAAGCGTGCCCGGCGGCTAAAGCCCCGGGCGCGTGGGTGCTGCATGCATGTCTTCAGAGGCGGACGCGCGGCGGCCGGGTGGCCAGCCGCACGTCCGCTTCGGCAAGTGCGCCCGGTCCCGCTTGCCAAATGATGGCGTAAAACGGCACGGCCTGGCGCGAGCTCGGGTACAGCGTGATGGGGTCGTTGTCGCATTCTTCAGTATCGCAGCTGTCGCCAGGCAGGCCCGCATGGAGGCTGGCGTCGGCACAGTCGATGCTGAAGGCGGGCGTGGCGGTAGCGCCGGCCGCGATTGCATGCTGGAATGGGGAAGGGCTGGCGTAAGCCATGCTGGCGAACGCCTGGGGTAAAGCGATGAAAACAAAAAGGCAGAGCAGGACGAGAGCTCGTCTCATATACAGGCAGATAGTTCTGGAACCGTGGAGTATAACACGGGCAGATAACAGCTTGATGACAGGGACTTGCGCAAGTGACAAGCATGCCGTAAATTACGAGAGCAATAATTTCACGTGGCGGCGAAGACGCAGCGTTGGCCCCGTGATCATTCTTGCACTCAGTATGTATTCCATGGCGCTTGCTGTTGCGCCTTGCCTAATCATGTAGTGTTACCAGGACCTTGCCTTGAAACCCATTACCGCCCTCCTGCTTGCCGCCGGCATCCTCTCGCCTTCGTTCATCCTTGCCGCCCCCCCCGTGGAAGCGGCGCCGACCCAGAAAACCGGCAAGGCTGCGCCCAGCCGCGCCGCCGTCAAAGTCACGTCCGTCGAAGGCATCACCGAATACCGCCTGGCCAACGGCTTGCGCGTGCTGCTGTTCCCCGATGCCAGCAAGCCGACCCTGACCACCAACATCGTCTACCTGGTCGGCTCGCGCCATGAAAACTATGGCGAAACGGGCATGGCCCACTTGCTGGAACACTTGCTGTTCAAGCCCAGCGCCAACTTCGGCGTCAAGAAGGGCACGAAAACCCCGGTCGAGATCCTGAATTCGACGGGTGCCGATTTCAACGGCACCACCTGGTACGACCGCACCAATTACTACGCCACCTTCCCGGCCAACGACGACAACCTGCGCCAGATGCTGGCCCTGGAAGCGGACCGCATGGTCAACGCGGCCATCGACCAGAACGACCTGTGGAATCCGAAGACGCAAAAGGGCGAGATGACCGTCGTGCGCAACGAGTTCGAGAGGGGCGAGAGCGACCCGATCAGCGTGACGAGCGAACGCATCCAGGCCATCGCCTACGACTGGCACAACTATGGCAAGTCGACCATCGGCGCCCGTTCCGACATCGAGCAGGTGAACATTCCCCGCTTGCGCGCGTTTTATCATAAATATTATCAGCCAGATAACGCCGTGCTGATGGTGGCGGGCCGCTTCGACGAAGCCAAGGTCTTGAAGCAGATCAATGAGCTGTTCGGCAAGATCCCGAAACCGACGCGCGTGATCGAGCCGACCTACACGGCCGAACCGGTGCAGGATGGCGAGCGCGCCGTGACGGTGCGCCGCAGCGGCGGCACGCAGTTCGTCGGCGCCGGCTACCACGTGGCGCCGTCCGGCAACCCGGACGCCGTCGCCATCGAGGTGCTGGGTCACGTGCTGACGGACGCGCCCGCTGGCCGCCTGCACAAGGCGCTGGTGGAAACCAAGCTGGCCAGCAAGATTGAATACAACTCCGTGAGCAACCTGGAGCCGGGCTACAACGTGTTCGGCGCGCTGGTGCCGCTCGATGGCAACCTCGATGCGGCGCAGGCGGCCATGCTGAAAGTGCTGGAAGAGCTGAAGTCGCAGCCCGTCACGGATGCGGAAGTGGCGCGGGTCAAGCAGCAATTGAACAAGCAGATCGAACTGGCCACTTCGAACACGGCCAACCTGACGATCGCCCTGACGGAGTCCCTGGCGGCAGGCGACTGGCGCCTGTTCTTCCTGCAGCGCGACCAGCTCGACAAGCTGACGACGGCGCAGGTGCAGGCGGCGGCCGAGAAATACCTGAAGAGCTCGAACCGCACCCTGGGCCGCTTCATTCCTACCGATGCGCCGGACCGCACGGTCGTGCCGGCCTACGCCGACGTGGCGCCGCAACTGGCCGGCTACACGGGCCGCGCCATCGTGGCGCAGGGCGAAGCGTTCGATCCGAGCCCCGACAATATCGAGGCGCGCACCACGCGCTTCACCTTGCCGAATGGCTTGAAGGGCGCCTTGCTGCCGAAGAAAACCAAGGGCAGCACCGTTAGCGTCGTGTTGAAATTGCAGATTGGCAGCGAAGAGAGCCTGCGCGGCAAGGGGCAAGTGGGCAGCTACACGGCCAATCTGCTGGTGCGTGGCACGGATACACTGTCGCGCCAGGAAGTGAAGGACAAGTTCGACCAGCTGGGTACGCAAGTGGTCGTCTCGGGCAATGCCGAGGGCGTCACGGCCGTGCTGATGGGCAAACGCGAGAACTTGCCGGCCGCCATGGAGCTGCTGGCGCAAGTGCTGCAAAAACCGGCCCTCAGTGAAACGGAATTCCTGGAACTGCAGCGCGAGCGCGTCGGCCGCGCGGAGCAGGAGCTGCCTGAACCGCAACCGCTGGCCACGAACGCCTTCCGTCGCCTGCTCGACGCCACGCCGGCAGGCCATGTGCGCCATGTCAGCACCTTGCCGGACGAACTGGCGGGCTGGAAGGGCGTCAACGTGGCGGATGTGAAAGCCTTCCATGGTGGCTATTATGGCGCGGCGAACGCGACTTTTGCCGCCGTGGGCGACTTCGACCCGGTCGCGCTGAAGGCGCAAGTGGCTAGCCTGTACGGCAACTGGAAGGCGCAGCAGCCGTATGTGCGCATTCCCGACGCCGTCAAGCCCGTCAGCGGCGAGAAAGTCACCCTGGAAACACCGGACAAGGCCAACAGCGTGCTGTTCGCCATCCAGCCGCTGGCCCTGAAGGATGACGCCGCTGGCTATCCGGCCTTGCTGATCGCCAATCACATGCTCGGCGGCGGCACCTTGCGCAGCCGCCTGGCCGACCGTATCCGCCAGAAGGAAGGCCTGTCGTACGGCGTCGGCTCGCAAGTGAGCGTGCCGTCGCGCGAACCGGCCGGTTACTGGATGGCGTATGCCATCAGCGCGCCGCAAAACACGGTCAAGGTGGAAGCGGCCCTGCGCGAGGAAATCGCCAAGGTGCTGGCCGACGGCTTCACGCAAGAGGAACTGGCCGAAGCGAAGAAAGGCTGGCTGCAATCGGAAGAAGTGGGCCGCACGCAGGACACTGGTCTGGCCAACTACCTGGCCGGCTACCTGACGCAAGGCCGCACCCTGGCCTACGACAAGGACCTGGAAGCGAAGGTGTCGGCCCTTACCCTGGCGCAAGTGAACCAGGGCCTGCGCGAATACCTGAAGCCATCGGCCGTCTCGGTGGTGGTGGCGGGCGACTTCGCCAAGGTGGCGAAAGAGGGTGAAAGCGGCGCCAAGGCAACGACGTCGAAATAAGCTGTTTTACATGGAAAAAACCCGCCGGCAAGTTACCTTGCCGGCGGGTTTTTTATTGAAACATGTCAACTTAGCGCGGCGCCATTTCGGCTACGTAGATTTCCACGCGGCGGTTGCGTGCGCGTCCCGATGCATCCGCATTCGAGGCGATCGGCTCGCGGGCGCCGCGGCCTTCCGTGACGACGCGGGTCGGCGAGACGCCGCGCATGGACAGGTAGTCGCGCGTATGGGCGGCGCGTTCCACCGACAGCGGTTCGTTGATGGAAGCGCTGCCCGTGCTGTCCGTATGGCCGATGATGCTGACCGTGGTGTTCGGGTTTTCGTTCAGGGTGGCGGCAAAGCGGTCGAGGATGGGGCGGAAGTTGCCCTTGATGTCGGCGCGGTTGGTGTCGAAGGAAATGTCGCTTGGAATTTCCATTTTCAGGCGGTTATCGGCCGTTTGCGACACTTGCACACCAGTACCCTGTGTCGCTTGTTCCATCGCGCGCTTCTGGTTTTCCATGCGGTTCGACCAGATATTGCCGACCACGGCGCCAGCTGCCGCACCCAGCAGGGCGCCGCCGGCCGTGCGGCCGCTGCTGCCGCCACCGGTGGTGCCGCCGATCAAGGCGCCCAGGCCCGCGCCAATGCCGGCGCCCGTGGCCGTGCCACGTTGCGTTGAGGACATATCCGCACAGCCGCTGGCGGCCAGTGCGATCACCAGCATGCCGATCAGGGATTTGGCGCCAGGGCCTTTTTTGAATGTTTCTTTCATGGATTTTCTCCTTGTTTTGTTATTGGGACATACCCAGGACTACCCGTACACGTTACTGCAAAATGGGCCTGCTTGCCAGCGCACGCAAAAGGGCGGCGCCCGTTCGCACGCGCACCGCCCCTCTGGCCAGTCAATTGGCCTCTATAAACCGCGCCCGCTGATCAGGCGCAGCAGCACCATGATCACGGCGACCACCAGCAGGATGTGGATGAAGCCGCCAATGGTATAGGAAGTTACCAGGCCCAGCAGCCAAAGAATAATGAGTACGACGGCGATTGTATACAGCATGATGTGTCCTCCGAGAGTAATGTGTGGATGACGGCGACTGCCTTGGCCTTGCAGGCGCTGGCGCGTGGCGCCGTCATCGGTTCTTGTCATTGCGCGGCGACCGGGTCGCTGAACGCTGATGCCATGACTAAGTGTCTACTTTGTTTCCCTTGCCTTCTGTACGCTGTCGTACACAAGGCTCAACTAGCGCGAGCGGTCGGCGTGTTCATCGGCCATGCCCGGCACCCATGCCAGCATGCCGGCCATGCCGACGGCGCCCGCCAGGCAGCTGACCATGCCGCCCGTCAACAGCAGCATGACGCCGAACACGGGACTGCCCGCTTGCGGCGCCAGGTCCAGCGCGCAGAAACCCAGCGCGGTGGCCAGCAAGCCGCCGCCAATCAATCCCAGCCAGATACTGTTGCTGCCTGTCTTGTCGTCTTGCATGGCTACTCCTTGATGACGTTTCGTTGAACTTTCCTGAATGCATCATCTCGCGCGACGGCAAGCTCATCTGTACGCCAACGAACATTGTTAAAAAGAAAACGCCCGGACAGGCCGGGCGTGTATTCAGTTTGCAACGCATCGCGGCGCTGCCGCTGCCTTGGCCAACTTAGCCGATGGCGCGCAAGCCGCCGTTGACGACGCGCACGCGGTCGCCCTGGCGCCAGTTCGGCGCGGCGCTCTGGTGTACGGTGCGTGTCTTGCCGTTATCCAGGCGCACGACGATGTTGTAGCTGCGCGTGGCGCGCACGCTGCCTTCGATCTGGTTGCCGGCCACGGCGCCGCCGACGGCACCCAGCACGGTGGCCAGCTGCTTGCCGTGACCGCCGCCGACCTGGTTGCCCAGCAAGCCGCCGACGACGGCGCCGCCGGCCGCGCCCACGCCGCTGCCTTCGGCGCGCGTATTGACTTCATGGATGGCTTCGATCACGCCACAATTGCTGCATACCTGCGGCGCCGGGGCGGCCGCATATTGTGGCTGTGGCTGTGGCTGTGGTTGCGGCTGGCGCACCGGCTGCTGCTGTGGTTGCTGTTGCTGCTGTGGCGGCAGGGCGGCCAGCGGCTGCGCGCCGGACGCTTGCAAGTTCGCTTGCGGCTGGTTCGCCTGCAGGTTGGCCATTTGCTCGGCCGAGGTGCTGGCCGCCAGCGGCTGGCTATCGCCCTGGGAGGAAGGCAGCCAGCCCATCAGGGCAGCCGTGCCGACGCCGCAAAACAGCAGGACGGCGACGGCGGCGGCAAGCACCAGCGGATGGAGGGATTTGGTGGTGGTGGTCATGGAAGGCTCCTTGGTTTTTTTAAAATAATAAAAAGGGTGATGCGTGTTCTGCGTGTTATTTGCGTCTGTTGCCAGTGTGCTGTGCCGCTTGCTCCGCTTCCGTGCGTCACCGTACATACAGGGCCGGTACTGCACCGTAGGCTAAGTAAAAATTATGTCGAGTTGTAACGACACCAAGGAAAAGCAATGCCACTAACGAACGCCAGCACGACCCTGTCCCGCGATACAGGCCGATCCGGCCTGGGGTCGCCTGCGGGCGCGCCTGACGCCGGCAACCGCTTGCTGGCCAGCCTGCCCGAGCACGATTTGCGGCACCTGACCGCGCTGTTCGATAGCGTCACGGTCGAGGTGGGCGAGGTGCTGTACGAACCGGGCCAGCCTATCGGCCACATCTATTTCCCCGGCGATTGCCTGATTTCGCTGCTGGCCGTGGCGGAGGGCCGCATGACCCTGGAAGTGGGCTCCGTCGGCCGCGAAGGCGTGCTGGGCGCATCCGTCGCGCTCGGTCATGACCTGGCGCAAGTGCGTGCCGTGGTGCAGCGTTCCGGCACGGCCAGCCGCATCGCGCGGGCCGACTTCTGCGCCGAGTTCGCCCAGCTCGAATCCCTGCAGCGTTTGCTGTACCGCTACACGGACACCCTGCTGGCGCAAGCCATCCAGATTGCCGTGTGCAGCCGCTTCCACGTGCTCGAAGCGCGCCTGGCCCGTTCGCTGCTGATCACGCGCGACCGCCTGCAGTCCGAAAAATTTCACCTCACGCATG
Organism: Janthinobacterium sp. BJB401; assembly: GCF_013372745.1. NCBI lineage: Bacteria > Pseudomonadati > Pseudomonadota > Betaproteobacteria > Burkholderiales > Oxalobacteraceae > Janthinobacterium > Janthinobacterium sp. BJB401. The sequence continues at coordinate 120,588 of NZ_JABXFH010000010.1, forward strand.
AATTTCTCGCCCACACCCTCGGCGTGCGGCGGGTCGGCGTGACCAAGGCAGCCAGCGCGCTGCAACAGCAAAAACTCATCACCTACAGCCGCGGCAATATCGAGATTCTCGATTCTGCCGGCCTCGAAGCCGTTTCCTGCCGCTGTTACGAGCTGGTCAAGGATAGCGGCGCCATCGGCATGGCCAACGTCTTCGTCTGATTTCCTCAGAATAACTTTTCAATTTCATCAACGGAAGCCGGACGCAAAAAAGCGGGGCGGGCGCCTGCGCACCCACCCCGCTTTTCAGATAACGATTACTTCGGCTTGACCTGGTTACCGATCACGCCGCCGACGGCGGCGCCGCCGACTGCGCCGATGGCGCTGCCGCCCGTCAGCACGGAGCCGGCAACGGCGCCGACGCCAGCGCCGATGGCGGTGTTTTTATCCTGGCCGGACATGTTGGCGCAAGCAGTCAAGCTCAGCAGCAGAGCGGCAACGGAAGTGGTAGCGGCGATTTTTTTAATGATTTGCATGATAGTTCTCCTATGAATTCGGACCTCGTGGCGCCGGCATGGTATGGGCCGGTGAGACTTCGTATCGCCACGTCTTGGGTGTTTCAGGCACGATTACAGAATAGGATTGTGGCAAGGCAGGGTCTGTTCGGCAACGCACATAGGGGTGTAACAATTGTAATCGTGCACGGCTGCGTATTTCTCAATTGCTTTTGCGCGGCGCCTTGCCCGGTTTCGGTGCCACCGGTTTCACGCGCGCCTGGGCCAGCAGTGCCGCGCATTCGCTATCTTCGACGGGGCCGGTATTGACGAGCGGCAGCAGCGCCGCCACGGGCGCCACCACGGCCAGCGCCAGTGCGCCACCGGCGCGCAGGGCCAGCACGCCCTTGTCCACGCTCACGTCGGGCTTGCTGAACGTGCCATGCACATACAGGGGCGAGCGCAGCGAAAAGACGCGCAAGCCCTTGCTGTCCGGCCGCAGGGTCAGGTCCAGCCGTTCATCGGCCAGGTTCACCGTGCCATCGATATTCAGGACGGCGTCATCCGTGTCGACGATGAACTGGCGCGTGCGCATCAGTCCCTTGGTGACGGCGAAGTCGGCGGCCATGCAGTTCAGCCTGACCTGCTTGTCGCCAGACAGTTTGGCCAGCACGACACTGCCGATATTCAAGCCCATTTCTTCCAATAACAGTTTGCTGATGCTGCCCCGGTTGATCAGCGCGCGCACTTCGCCGTTCGAGCTGCCCAGCAGGGTGGCGACGGAATTGCCCGTGGCCGACAGCGATGCATCGCCATTGATCTCGCCCACGCTGGCCTGCAGGGCGGGCAGGCGGGGAAACAGTTGCTGGATGTGCAGATGGCGGGCGCTGGCCTTGAGTTCGGCCGCGATGCCGTTGGCGATAACTTTGCCGCTGCCGTCGAGCTTGATTTGCGACGTCAGGGTGCCGCCCGCCACGTTGAAATTCAGGGGCGTGAGCGAGAGCACGCCGTCCGTCAGCACCACATGCGTGTCGAGCTTGCTGATCGGCAGCTCGGCATCGCGCGTGATCTTGTCGGCCGTGTAGCGCACGTCGGCGTCCAGGCTGGTCCAGCGTTCCGTCTTGAAGGTTTCCACCGGCAGCACGCGGCCGGCCGGCTGCGTCGACGGCACGCCCCGCTCCTTCTTGCTGGCGCTGGAATCGGCGCCCACCAGCGGGCCGAGGTCGGAAAATTGCAGCAGGCGCGAATGGACTTCACCCGTCAGGCGCTTGCGCGGCGTGCTGGCGGAAAAGGCCAGCTTGCCACTGATGTCGCTGGAGCCCACCTTGCCGCTGAATTTGTCGTACACCCACTCGCCGCCGCGCGGCGCCAGGGTGCCCGTCAAATGGCCTTCCGTGCTGAAATGCGGCGTCTCCGGCAGCAGCACGCCCGTCAATGGATACAGGCGGGCCATGCTGGGTCCGGATAACTTCAGGCGCACGTCGAGCGCGGCCAGGTCTGTCGGGCGCGTCAGAGTGCCTTCGATGGCCACGCTGCTGCCGCTCGCGCGCATGTCGGCCTGGATGGGGAAGGGCGTGCCTTGCCGCTGCAGCGACAGCACGCCGCCCGCCTTGCCGCCGCCCTTGACGGTTTCGCCGCGGTAGGTGCCCGACAGCGTCCAGGCGATGCCGTAGCGCGCATCGTCCGCGATGGTGTCGACATCGGCGCGCATCGCCGTTTTGCTGACGCCATCGTTCAGATAGACGGTGCCCTTGCTGAAGACCACGCTTTGCAATTCCAGCTGCCACGGCGATGGCTGCTCCTGCTTGTCGAAGGTCCAGTTATTTTTGCCATCCTTGCTGCGCAGCAAGCGCACCTGCGGTGTGTCGAAGCGCAATTGCGGGATGATGATTTTCTTGTCCAGCAGGGCCAGCGGGTTGAGCGAGAACGCCAGCTGGCTGACGGTGGCCAGCTGCGCCTGGCCATCCGTGTCCGTCATCGCGCTCGGGTTGCCCAGGCGCACATCCTTGGCCTGCAGGTGCGGCCAGGGCAGATAGTCGCGCCAGGTTTTTTGCCCCGCGGTACCGGCTGGCTGATGCCACGTCAGCGCCAGGTCGCCGTCGATGGCGAATGGACGTCCCAGCGCGTCGCTGGCGCGCGCATTGAGCCAGGGCTTGGCGCGGTTCCAATCCATGTTCGACAGGACGATGGCGGCGGTGACGGGCAGGGCGATGAGCACGGCGGTGCTGGCGAGGGCGATTTTCTGACGGCGGGAGAGCGGCATAAGCTGATTCTTTCTGTACAAGTAGTTGCGATGCTACAGGAATCGCTCCAAGGCCGGGCCTGTTTCAGCTTTTGCTGGCGGACACGTGCGCTGGCGCACGTTGCCAATGCAAGTATTGTCGATTTCTTACCCTATGTGCGGCACCGAACGGATATGCGGGGAGCCGGAGCCTATAACGTCATACATCAAACGCAGTTCCTGATTCCAGATGCACCGCATCTAACCCTCACGCTTAACATTCTCCAGGAGAAGAAAAATGACAAACCGAGATTTCAAGATGTCCCCATTGGCCGCCTTGGCCGCCTGCGCCACCGCCGTTGTCCTGATGACGGGCTGCTCCAGCCTGAAAACGCCTGCCACGGCCGACGTCGCCGTGTCGCGCGCCGCCGTCGATAACGCCGCCAGCGCCGGCGCCGCCGACCTGGCACCCGATGAAATGCGTTCGGCCCGCGAAAAAATGCGCATGGCTAACCAGGCCTTGAAAGACCGCGACTACAAGATGGCGCGCGACCTGGCCGACCAGGCGCAAGCCGATGCCAAGCTGGCGCAAAGCAAGGCCAACTCGGCCAAGGCCACCAGCGCCGCCGATGAAATCAACGAGAACATCCGCGTCATGCGCGAAGAGCTCGACCGTGCCAATCAGCAAGCCCCAAAACAATAAGCCACAACAATAACTAATAACAGGACCCCATCATGAAAAAAGCTACTTACACCACCATTCCCGGCCTGCTGGCCATGGCCGCCTTTGTTGCAGCCTGCAGCTCCGCACCGACCACCACCAGCCTGCTCGACCAGACGCGCGGCGACTACATGGCGGCGCAATCGAACCCGATCGTGTCGACCTATGCACCACGCGAATTCCGCGAAGCGAGCGCTGCGCTGGAAGCGGCGAACGCGGCCGCCACGCGCCAGGAAGATAGCGAAAAAGTCGACAAGCTGGCCTACCTGGCCAAGCAAAAGATAGCCACGGCGCAGGAAGTCGCCAAGCAGAAGGCGGCGGAAGCCGATATCGCCAACGCCGGCAAGCAGCGCGATCAGTTGCGCCTCGATGCGCGCACGCAGCAGGCTGACCAGGCCACGGCCCGCGCCCAGTCGGCGCAAGCGGATGCGGAAGCGGCCAAGGCCCAGGCGCAAGCGGCCGAAGCGTCGGCCCGCGATGCGCAAGCCCGCGCCGCCGGACTCGAAGCGCAGCTGGCCGACCTGGCCGCCAAGAAAACCGAACGCGGCATGGTGATCACCCTGGGCGACGTGCTGTTTGGCACGGACAAGGCGAACCTGACGGCCGATGGCGCGAATACGGCGCGCAAGCTGGCCGACGTGCTGAAAAACAATCCGCAGCGCACCGTGCTGATCGAAGGCTTTACGGATAGCACGGGCGGCTCCGCGCACAACCTGGAATTGTCGCAACGCCGCGCCGAGTCCGTGCGCAATGCACTGCTGGAGCAAGGCATCAGCCGCGACCGCATCGCCACGAAAGGCTATGGCGCCGCCTATCCGGCCGCCGGCAACGACACGGCGGCAAACCGCCAGCTGAATCGCCGTGTGGAAATCGTCTTGTCCGAGGACAACACGGCCATTCCCGCCCGCCGCTAAGCCGCGTCAGTTGACGCGGCAGTAGAAAGGCAGCACCGGCCGAAGCTTGGCCGGTGGATACCCATGCAAGACTTGAAAGGAAACATCATGACCCAAACATCTGTTGAGATTCCAGCTGGCATCGATACGGCAGCCATCCGCGCCGCCGCCAAAAACCTGGACGACGGCGCCGTGACGGCCGGCTACCAGGCCGACCGCCAGGAGTTGATCACCCTGTTGAATGGGGCGCTGGCCACCGAACTGGTGTGTATTGCGCGCTATAAACGCCATTACTACACCGTCAGCGGGCGCGACAACGGCAGCATCAAGGCCGAGTTCCTGGAACATGCGCAGCAGGAGCAGGAGCACGCCGACTGGCTGGCCGAACGCATCGTGCAATTGAATGGCAAGCCAGATTTTAATCCTGCAACATTGCTTGCGCGTAGCCATGCCGAGTATGATGACTCCGAAGACGTGCAAAGTATGGTGCGTGCCAATCTGATCGCGGAACGGGTAGCGATCGAGTCGTATCGCCAGATGATCGTGAAAATCGGCGACAAAGACCCGACCACACGCCATTTGTTGATCAAGATCATGGCTGTCGAGGAAGAGCACGCCGATGATATGCGCGATCTGATGGAATAGTGTTTTTGAGTAAAGTAGGTATAGTAACTACATTCATCCACAGCTAAGGAGCTAAACCATGTTGGAAAACAATATCACCACCGTCAATAACGATGTCAAAACCCTGGTCAAGGATGCGCAAGCCCTGTTCAGCGCCGCTGCCGCCCTGACGGGCGAAAAAGCCGACGAAGTGCGCGTCAAGGGCATGAAAACCCTGGACGCCGCCCTGGCCAAGGCGCATGAAGCGCAGGCGTCGGCCATCGTTGCCACCAAGCAGATGGCTGCCCAGGCTGACGGCTATGTCAAGGAAAACCCATGGCGCACCGTGGCTGTCGCCGCTGGCGTCGGCGTGCTGGTCGGCTTCATCCTGGGCCGCAAGTAATCCACTGTCAGGAGCGATATGGACAAGTCTGCTTCGTCTCACCAGGGGCCGGGATTGATCGGCTCGGTTGCCGGCCTGGCCAAAAACGCCGTCGGACTGATGTTGTCGCGGCTGGAACTGGCCACCATCGAACTGTCGGAAGTGCGCAATCACATGCTGCAGCTGATTGTCATTTTCGCGCTGGCGACCGTGGCGGGCTTGTTTGCCATCGCTTACGGCAGCGTGCTGATCGTCTTCCTGGCCTGGGATAGCCTGGGCTGGAAGATCCTGGCGATCATGACGGTCGTGTTCGTACTGCTGGCCATCGCGCTGGTGATGTATGCGCGCGCCATGCTGCGTCAAGGAAAGCTGTCCATGCCGGCCACCATGGCGGAATTGAAGGCTGACCGCGACATGCTGATGTAAGCGGCCTCACGAGGAGAATTCATGTCGGAAAACGACAAACTGGCGGCGCAAGCCGCCCGCAAGCGCCTGCTGATCGCCCAGGGCGAAATGTACCGCGTGGGCATCGTGCATGCGCGCGCCAACGTGGGCTACGCATTGCGTCCCGAGTCGATGCTGCAGGGCGTGGTCGAGACGGCGGTCGGCTTTGCCGGCCACCGCGTCGAATCGCTGCTGGCGCCGGGCGGCATGCGTTTGCAAGGCGCCATGCCTTACGTGCTGACGGCGCTGTCCTTTATCGGACGCAAGAAACTGGTCAAGCCGGCCCTGGTCCTCGTGGCCGTTGCCGCCGTTGCCGCCAGCTGGCTGCGCCGCAAGCGCTGAACGCCAGCCGTGTTGCACAGGAACGCCGTCATTGACGGCGTTTTTTTTGCCCGTACCCAACGTCCGGCGCAGACAGGCGCAATCCCTTACAATGATTTACGCCGCACACGCGCGGCGGACAGAGGGCCATCTTGATGACGAATTCGAAGACACCGATCAATCAGTTAAATCCCTCGCGCCTGCGCATCGTGCTGGTGCTGCAGGGCGGCGGCGCACTGGGTGCCTACCAGGCCGGCGTCTACCACGCGCTGCACGAGCATGGCCTGGCGCCGGACTGGGTGGTGGGCACCTCGATCGGCGCCATCAATGCGGCCATTCTGGCCGGCAACAAGCACGAAGACAGGCTCGTGCGTCTGAAAGAGTTCTGGCAGCGCGTGGCGCACCGCGACAGCATCGACATGAACCTGGTCTCCGACCAGCAGCGCCGCTCGAACATCTGGCTGGCCACGCTCGATACGGTGCTGCGCGGCGTGCCCGGCTTCTTCAAGCCGCGCACCTTCAGCCTGTTTCCCGCTGGAATCGCCGTCAAGCCGGAAGAGGCGAGTTTTTATGACACCAGCGAGCTGGCCGGCACCCTCGAGGAACTGGTCGATTTCGATTACCTGAACCAGCCCGGCGGCATGCGCCTGACGGTCAACGCCCTGCGCGTCAAATGCGGCAGCCTCACCAGTTTTGACAGCCAGCAGCAACCGCTGACGGCCGACCATATCCGCGCCAGCGGCGCCTTGCCGCCCGGCTTTGCCGGCGTGCGCGTCGATGGCGATTTATACTGGGATGGCGGCCTGTACTCGAACACGCCGCTGGAAACCGTGCTCGACGACACGCCCCACGTCGACACCCTGGTCTTCATGGTGGACCTGTGGAGCTCGGAAGGGCCGGAACCGACCACCCTCGATGAAGTGCAGACGCGGCAAAAGGACGTCACCTTCGCGTCGCGCTCGAAGCGGCATATCGCCGATTACGTCAATACGCATACCTTGCAGCGCAAATTGCGCGAACTGTACGCCGGCCTGCCCGACACCAAGCACAACCGCCAGCAGACGCAAGAGCTGGTGGCGCTGGGCTGCGACAGCACCATGCACATCGTGCGCCTGCCGTACGCGGGGCGCGACTGGCACATGGCGGCCAAGGACATCAATTTCTCCAAGGGCTCCATCGAGTGGCGCTGGGAGCAGGGCTACCAGGATGGCTTGCGCGCAATCAAGGCTGCCGGCTGGCTGGCTTTTGTGACGGAAGACACGCCGCTGGTGGTGCACGAGTTGCCGCCATACGAACGCGACGCTGCCTGATCGTCACTGCGGATGCGCGGCCTCGCGCAGTTTTTCCGCGTTCGCCATATCTTGCCGATACGTGTCTTGCGCGTCCTTCAGGCAACTGGCGCGCGCGGCGGATGGTTCCGAACGGCAGGCTTTTTTGGCCTCGGCCAGGGCGGCGGCGATTTCCTTGCGCAGGGTGCGCAGCTGGGCTTGCGCCGTGCTGTCTTCCTGGTACCAGCGTTGCGGGTCGCCCGGTTGCGGCGCGGCCGTCTGGGCCAGCGCGAATGGCGCCAAGCTGCAGGCGAACAGGGTGGCCAAGAGTGTGTTGTGGATAGTCATGATATTTCCTCCTTGAAATAAAAAAGGCGCCGTAGCGCCTTTTTTTACAACCTGCCCGTCAGTAATAGCAGGATCAGTATCACTACGACCAGGCCGGCGATGCCGCTGGGGCCGTAACCCCAGTTGCGGCTATGCGGCCAGGTGGGCAGGACGCCGACCAGGGCCAGGATCAAGATGATCAGAATGATGGTGCCCATGGTATCTCCTTGTTGGTGCATGGTCCGGCGCAGGCTTGCGGACAAGCCCGGCCAGCGGATTAATAGCGGTAGACGCGGCCGTCAACGACGCGCACGCGGTTGCCCGGGCGCAAATCATTCGCATTGTCCTGCACCACGGTGCGGTATTCGCCGTTGTCGAGGCGTACGCTGATCTGGTAAGCCTGCGCTTGCTGCCTGCGGCCTTCGACCTGATTGCCCACGACGCCGCCGGCAACGGCGCCCGCCACGGTGGCGGCTGTGCGTCCGCCGCCCGAGCCGATGGTATTGCCCAGCAGGGCGCCGGCGATGCCGCCGACCACGGCGCCGGCGCCGCTGGTTTGTCCGCCACCCTGCACGATCTGGATGGAGTCGACGGTGCCGTACATGGCCGATTCAGGCTGGTTGGCCGGGTAATATTGTTGTGACTGGGAAGGACCGGTGGCGCAACCGCTGAGTGCGGCGGTGGCGGCGAGCATCAGTGCAGCCAAGGTGGCGTTGGTTTTCATTTTATTCTCCTGACGAGGTGAGGGTGTAGTGCCATCTTAGTCATGCCCCTGTTTCCGGTCTGTACGCTGCCGCACGTAGTTATTTGCTGCCAAAAATGGTATTTTTTACCGTGGCGATCCATCAAAACGTTGTTATTTATCCCTGTATCCCTTCCGCTTTCAAAATAAATTACTTGTGTACGGCAGCGTACAGAAGAGAGGCGGCGATCCACGTAAAACGGTAGTCATGCCAAGCAGACATGCTTGCTACCACCAGGGAGAAACACAATATGAACAAGAATAAGCTTTTCACCGCCATCGTCGTCAGCCTGGCATGCGCCGCCTGGGGCGGTCAGGCCGTGGCGGCCACGCCGGAAGCGAAAGCAGCCTACAAGGCGGCCAATGAGCAGGCGGGCCTGAACTACAAGCTGGCACATGCCGAGTGCGAAAAAATCACGGGCAACCCGAAGGATGTCTGCGTCGCCGAAGCGAAAGCCGTGCGCGCCTACGATGAAGCGGTGGCCCAGGCGCAATACACGAATACCCTGCGTGCCTACACCAAGGCGCGCATCAAGATTGCCGATGCGAACTACGACGTCGACCTGACGCGCTGCGATGCGCTGACGGGCAACGACAAGGATGTCTGCGTGAAGCTGGCCAAGTCCACCAAAGTGGCGGCCCTGGCCGATGCCAAGGCGGACAAGAAAGTCATCGAAGCGCGCAGCGATGCGCGTGAAGCAAAAAGAAAAGCCGAGTACAAGGTCGCGACAGAAAAATGCGATGCATTAGCCGGCGCAGCCAAGGATGACTGTATCAAGGCTGCAAAAACCCAGTTTGGCTACTGAGCTCCCTCCGGCGCGCAGTCACCACACTGGTATAAGAAGCTCATTGTGAGCACATTGATTGACCACTCCTAAGGAAAAAACCATGAAATTCACTAAATCTATCGCTACTGGCCTTTTCATCGCTTCCCTGTTCGCCGTTGCAGGTTGCGCTTCGACCCCAACCAAAGAAGGCACGGGCGAGTACATCGACGACGCGGCCATCACCACCAAAGTGAAAGCCAGCATCTTCAATGAGCCTACCCTGAAATCGACGGAAATCAACGTTGAAACCTTCAAGGGCGTGGTTCAGCTGAGCGGCTTCGTGGCCCAGCCGTCGGATGCCTCCAAGGCAGGCGAAGTCGCCCGTGGTGTCAAGGGCGTGAAGTCGGTCAAAAACGACATCCGCGTCAAGTAATGGCATGACCTGCCGCAGCGGCCAGCCCCACGGCTGGCGCTGCGGTCCACCACCGACCGTCGCGGGAATCGCATGCATATCCAGCCTAAAGATACCCCGCCCGAGCCGGTGGCGGCTGCTTCCACCGAGCCTGCCGGGCCACCTCCCGGCACGCCTGTGGAGCACCCCGATTCATCCTTGCGTTTGCCGCTGCACGTCAATGCGCGCGGCTTGGCGCTGGGCATCATCGCCACCGTCAGCTTCATTTATGCGCTGCAGTGGGCACAGAAATTCCTCATTCCCGTTATTTTCGGCATTTTCATTGCCTACACCCTCAATCCCGTCGTCGCCTGGCTGGAAAAGCTGCGCCTGCCGCGCGCCATCGGCGCCACGGCCGTCACGGCCCTGATCCTGTTCGGCTCCCTCGTCGTGGTCGAGCGCGTGCAGGGCGAATTCGAATCCATCGTTGAAGAATTGCCGGCCGCCACGCATAAGCTGTCGCGCCTGATCGCCGCCAATACGGGCGGCAAGAACAGCACCTTCCAGAAGATGCAGGCCGTGGCCAATGAAATCGAGCAAGTGGCCGCCGGCGCCGAAGCGCGCCGCAACAACCGCCGCGCCGCCGCGGCCGAGGCGCCCAATTTCAAGATCATGGACTGGGTCTGGGCCGGTTCGCTGGGCCTGGTGGGCTTTCTCAGCCAGGCCACCATGGTCATCTTCCTCGTGTTTTTCCTGCTGCTGTCGGGCGACACCTTCAAGCGCAAGCTCGTCAAGCTGACGGGGCCGTCGCTGAGCCGCAAGAAGGTCACCGTGCACATCCTGGAAGACATCAATACCTCGATCCAGAACTATATGTTCATGCTGCTCGTCACGAATGGCTTGCTGGCCGTCCTGATGTGGATCGCCCTGCGCGTGATCGGCCTGGAAAATGCGGGCGCCTGGGCCATCGTGGCCGGCTTGCTGCACATCATGCCGTATTTCGGCCCCTTGCTCATCACCATCGCCACGGGCCTGGTGGCCTTTTTGCAGTTCGAATCGCTGGAAATGGTCTTGCTGGTGACGGGCACGTCGATGGCCATCGCCACCCTGGTCGGCACCTTTGTCACCACCTGGATGACGGGGCGCATCGCCCGCATGAATCCCACGGCCGTGTTCATCAGCCTGCTGTTCTGGGGCTGGCTGTGGGGCGTCTGGGGCTTGCTGCTGGGCGTGCCCATCATCGTCATCGTGAAAGTCGTCGCCGAGCGCGTGCAGGGCATGGAAGTGGTGGCGGAATTGCTGGGCGAGTAGTTTGCTACAACGCAAGAAAAACGGCACCCGCGGGTGCCGTTTTCGCATGTGTAGCGAGGGAATCAGGACTGGTGGCGTTTCAATATCTTGACTTGCACGTCGCCATCGTCCGTCTTCGGCATATCCTTCATGCTGCCCAGCTGCAGGGCGAACTGGCGCGTGAATTCAGCGCCCAGGAAGAAGATTTGTGCCGAGTAATACACCCACAACAGCAGGGCTACCAGCGAACCGGCCGCGCCATAGCTGCTGGCCACGCCGCTATTGCCGATATACACGCCAATTGCATACTTCCCCAATGAAAACATGAAGGCCGTGCCGACGGCGCCGATCACCACGTCGCGCCAGGACAGGCGCACGCGCGGCAGCATTTTGTAGATGACGGCAAACAGGCTGGCGATGACGGCAAAGCCGATCAGGTTCGACAGGATGGTAAACAGCACGGCCGTGTCCTTCCACACGCCTTCCCAGAAGTTGGCGAGGATGGCCATGGCCGCGTTGACCACCAGCGACACCATCAGCAGGAAGGCCAGCACCAGCACCAGGCCGAAGGACAGCAAGCGCGTGCGCAGCATGTCCCAGGCGCCCGCTTCCTTCAATGGCGGCACTTGCCAGATTTCATCGAGACTGGCTTTCAGCTCGGCAAACACGCTGGTGGCGCCAAACAGCAGCAGGGCGCTGGCGATGAGGGTGGCGATGCGCCCCTGTTCATGGTTTTTCGCGCCGGCCAGCACCAGCTGGATGGCTTCGGCGCCCTGTGTGCCCAGCAAGCCCTGCAGTTGTCCCATCAGCTCGCCGCGCGCGGCGGCCGGGCCATAGAAAAAGCCGGCGATGGCAATCACCAGCACGAGGATGGGGGCGATGGAAAACAGGGTGTAGTAGGCGAGGGCGGCGCCCTTGCTTGAGGCGCGGTGTTCCAGCCATTCGGTGACGGAACAGACGATGACGCTGCGCATCTGCTTGCTGAACGGCGCCAGGCCAGCCAGCTTGGGATAGCGGGTAGAAATATTCATGATGGCTTTCAATGCAAAAAAGGGGCGCGAGCCCCTTTTTTTATTCACAAGTGGCGTACCACTGTTGAGCTTACTGCACGCGGCGTTCGATGGTGATTTGTTCCACTTCAACGCGGCGGTTTGGTTCCAGGCACTTGATCAGGTCGGCACGTTTCTTGTTGTCGCAGGTGACGACAGGATTGGTGGAGCCCTTGCCTTCGGCCGTCAGACGGTTAGCGGCGACACCATGACCGACCAGGTATTCCTTGACTGCATCAGCGCGCTGCTGCGACAGTTTCAGGTTGTACTTGGGCGAACCGATGCGGTCGGCATAACCACTGATGACGACGTTGTTGACGTCTGGTGCGGCGTTCAGCACGCGGGCGATTTCGTCGAGCTTGGTCTGTGTCGGGCCCAGCTTGGCGCTGTCGAACGCGAACAGTTCCGTTGCCGCCATCGTCACTTTTTCAAAGCGTGCTGGCGGTGGCGGCGGTGGTGGCGGCACGACCACGACGACTTCTTCACGCGCTGGCGGCGGTGGCGGTGGTGGCGGTGGTGCAGCTGGTTTGTCGAACGCGAAGTTCAGGCCCACGGTGACATAGTAGTTGTTGGACTTGCTGCTCGGGTCGAACGTATTGCCGCGCAGGAAACCGTGCACATTGCGGATGTCAGCCTGGAACGACAATTGATCATTGATCGTGGACTGGAAGCCCAGACCGACGCTGGCGTAAGGCGAGCTCTTGCTGCGTTCGCCGAAAGCGAAGCTGGTGTCCTTGTCGCGCTGCATGCCGGCACCAACGAGCAGGAAGGGGCGGAAAGCTTTGCGCGAGAACATGTACAGACCGTCTACGCCCAGCGTATTTTGCTGGTAGCGCTGACCGCCATCCTTGGAGCGGGCATACGTGGTGCCCAGCTGGATATCCCAGTCCGGCGAAACGGGTTTACCGAAACGCAAGCCTGCGCCATAGCCGGTTTTATCCGTGGCGAAGTCGGAATCTGGCTTGAGTGCGTTGAGGCTGGGTTGAATGTACCAGGAGGGATTGATTTCCTGGGCCTGTGCGCCGAGGGCGGAGCACAGTACTGCGGCGGCAACGGCGATTTTTTTTAGATTATTCACAAGTAACTCCCAACGTTGATAAGAGATTTTCTCTACTGCATCAATGCGACAACTGCCAGACATGCTATTGCTAGAGATAGACAGCAATTCCAGGTGCGCTTTCTTGCGATAAATGCACTGCTGTTGGAGTAGAGAATACGGTTGCAGGTTCAAGTGGTCGGTGCGATAGCGCACAAAGCATTGCGGTATATCAATGGTGTTGCAGATTCACGACAAATACTTTGGTGTTGAAAAAAACTAATTCGCCTCGGCAAACTTTTGCAATCACGGCCACATCCTGGCGCCGCGACTGGAGGCAATCGTACGACTTGTTACCAGCGTGCCACTGTATATTAGCAACAATGATGAGCTTGATAACTAATATTACATTGATGTTGTATTCCCGCCGCGTTCGCTTGCTTTGCCGGGCTTCTCTCGGGCAACTTTTGCGCGCAGCAGCCAGCTCCGCCACTTTTCATCAAGGAGTCACCTGTGCCTGACCACCCCCGTGCTGTTTCTTCCCCGCCATTTGGCAAAATGGGCCCGCTATGTCTGTTGCTGTCGCTGGGCATGGCTCTGCCGGCCTGGGCCGATAGCGGCGTGTCCCTGTTTTCACCGAGCGGCACGGTCAAGGCCGTGCGCCAGGTGCGGGCTCAGTTCGCCACGCCGATGGTGCCGTTCGGCGACATGGGCTTGCCCGCGCCGTTCGCCATCGATTGCGGCAAGGCTGAACCTGCCGTCGTGGCGGGCGCGGGGCGCTGGGCTGACGAGCGCAACTGGAACTACGATTTCGAGCGCGACTTGCCGGCCGGCGTGGCGTGCAGCTTCACCTTGAAGCCGGGCCTGAAGGACCAGGCCGGCAAGCCCTTGCAGGGGACGGCGTCGTACCGTTTCACCACGGGCGGCCCGGCCATCGTCGAGGCCGTACCGTATGACGGCCAGCCGTATATCGATGAGAACCAGATCTTCGTGCTGGGCCTGGACGCTGCGCCAAACGAGGCCAGCGTGGCCGCCAACGCGTATTGCCGCGCCGACGGCATCAATGAAAAGATTCCCGTGCGCCTGCTTAAAGGCAAGGAGCTGGAGCAGGTATTGACCCTGCGCAAGAGCTTTCTCGACCGCTACCTGACCGTGTATTTCAAGAAGCGCGGCACGGTCTGGAAAGTGGGCATGCCCGTCGCCAGCAAGGGCGCGCCGCCGCTGCCCGTCACCGTGCTGCAATGCAAGCGCAGCTTCCCCGCCAACGCCAAGGTGTCGCTGGTGTGGGGCGAAGGCATCGCCAGCGCCAGCGGCATCGCCACGGACAAGGCGCAAACGCTGCAGTTCAAGACGCGTCCCGACTTCACGGCCAAATTCAGCTGCGAGCGCAGCAATCCGAAGGAACAGTGCATCCCGTTCCTGCCCATGCGCGTGCAGTTTTCCGCGCCCGTGAGCGCGGCGCAGGTGCGCGCCATGAGCCTGAAGGGCGGCGGCAAGACGTATGCGCCGACGATTTCAAAAGAGGAAGAAAAGGCCGAGTTCCTGTACAGCGCCGCCTTCAACGGCCCCTTTCCCGTGCAAGCCAGTTTTGTCCTGAGCCTGCCGCCGAAGCTGACGGATGACGCGGGCCGCACCTTGCTCAACCGCGCGCGCTTTCCCATGACGGTGCGCACGGGCGAACAGCCGCCGCTGCTCAAATTCCCGGCCCCGTTCGGCATCATCGAAGCCAAGGGCGACGGCTTGCTGCCCGTCACCGTGCGCAATATCGAACCCGTGCTGTCGGGCAAGGAAGTCGCGCAGCCATCGGCTGCCGCCACGGGCGCCACCTTGCGCGTGCCCGACAATGACGACAAGTTCATCATCGAGTGGATGCAGCGCCTGGCCGGCAATGGCGACGGCGGCGAATACTGGCAGCCGTACGCCCAATATGCTGGCAACATGAGCAAATCCGTGCTGGCGGGCGCGGCCGGCACGCGCCCCATCAGCCTGCCGCGTCCCGATGGCAAGAAAACCTTTGAAGTGATCGGCATTCCGTTGCAAAAACCGGGCTTTTACGTGGTCGAGCTGGCCAGCCCGATCCTCGGTAAAGTATTGCTCGGCAAACCGACGACGGCCTACATCCGCACGGCCGCGCTGGTGACGAATCTGGCGGCCCACTTCAAGCATGGCGCGCAATCGTCGCTCGTGTGGGTGACGTCGCTCGACAAGGGCGCGCCTGTTGCGAAAGCGCAAGTGGCCGTGCGCGACTGCGCCGGCAAGTTGCTGTGGCAAGGCGCCACGGGGGCGGACGGCGTGGCGCACATTCCCGGCGAGCTGGCCAATTCCAGCTGCAAGAACAATGGCCGCTACTTTATCAGTGCGCGCAGCGGCGGCGACATGACGTTCACCCTGTCGGACTGGGTGGGCGGCATCGAAGCCTGGCGTTTCAATTTGCCGACCGACGATACGCGCGCCGACAACACCCTGCTGGCGACGGTATTCGACCGCACCTTGCTGCGCGCCGGCGAAACCGTGCACATGAAGCATTTCATCCGCAAGCACACGGGCGAGGGCATGAGCCTGGTCGACAAGAACAACGGTCCCGGCAGCGCCACCTCCGTCGTCATCACGCACCAGGGCAGCGACCAGAACTATCAATTGCCGCTGCGCTGGTCCGCCAGCGGCTCGGCGGAAAGCGACTGGGTCATTCCCGCCGACGCCAAGCAGGGAGAATACAGCGTGACGATGGCGGGACGCCCGTCCGGCAGTTTCCGCGTCGAAGCGTTCCGCGTGCCGACCATGAAAGCCGTGCTGCAAGGGCCGAAAGCACCCGCCGTGCAGGCGAAGCAGCTGGCCCTCGATGCGCAAATCACGTACCTGGCCGGCGGCGCCGCCACGAATGCGCCCGTCAAGCTGCGCACGGTGCTGCAAGATAAGAGCGTGACGTTTGCCGACTATCCCGACTATAGCTTCAGCAATGGCGACGTGAAGGAAGGTCTTGTGAAACAAGGCACGGGCTATGACGACGACGAGGGCGAATGGCAGGACGAAGGCCATGGCGCGGCTGGTGTCGGTGCAGCTGCTGCGCGGACGCAAAGCTTGAGCCTGGACAAGGCGGGCGGCGCGCGCATCGTCATCGACCAGTTGCCGCAGCTGTCCACGCCGCGCGACCTGGTGGCGGAAATGGCCTTCCAGGATGCGAATGGCGAGACGGCTTCCGTTGCCACGAGAGTGCCGCTGTGGCCGTCAAACTATGTGATCGGCATCAAGCCCGATGCATGGGCCTTGAGCAAGGATGCCTTCAAGTTCACGGTGGCCGTGCTCGGCACGAATGGCAAGCCCGTGGCGAATGCCCCGGTCGCCGTCGACTTCTTCCAGCGCAACAGCTATTCGCACCGCCGGCGCCTGATCGGCGGCTTCTATGCGTATGAAAACAGCAGCGAAGTGGTCAAGCTGGGGCCGGCGTGCTCGGGCAAGACGGATGGCAAGGGCTTGTTGATGTGCGACGTGAAAGCGCCCGCCAGCGGCAATCTGGTCTTGCGCGCCAGCACGCAGGATGCATCCGGCAACGCGGCCGTCGCCAACCGCGAAACCTGGGTGGCCGGCAGCGGCGACTGGTGGTTCAACGCCAGCGACAATGACCGTATCGATGTGCTGCCGGAAAAGAAACGCTATGAACCGGGCCAGGAAGCGAGCTTGCAAGTACGCATGCCGTTCCGCGCGGGCACGGCCTTGATCACGGTCGAGCGCGAAGGCATTCTCGACACCTATGTGCGCCAGCTCAATGGCCGGGAACCAGTGGTCAATATCCCGGTCAAACCGAACTACGCACCGAATGTATACGTGTCCGTGTTTGTCGTGCGGGGCAGGGTCGATGGCGTGCAGCCGACGGCCTTGGTCGACCTGGGTAAGCCAGCTTACAAGATGGGCATCGCACCGCTGAACGTGGGGTGGCAGGCGCATGAACTGAACGTCATGGTGGTGTCCGACAAGGAGGTATATAAAACGCGGGACAAGGCGGAAGTGTCCGTGCGCGTGCGCCGCGCCGATGGCAAGCCGTTGCCGGCCGGCGCCGAAGTGGCGCTGGCGGCCGTCGACACGGGGCTGCTGGAACTGATGCCCAACGATAGCTGGAAATTGCTCGACACCATGATGGCGCAGCGCAGCCTGCAGGTGGAAACGGCGACGGCGCAAATGCAGGTGATCGGCAAGCGCCACTTCGGCCGCAAGGCCTTCCCGGCCGGCGGTGGCGGCGGCAAGGGCGCGAGCCGCGAATTGTTCGACACCTTGCTGTTCTGGAAGGGCACCGTCAAGCTCGACGCCAAGGGCGAAGCCACGGTGCAAGTGCCGCTGAACGACTCGCTGACGGCGTTCCGCATCGTCGCCATCGCCAGTGCCGGCAAGGAATTGTTTGGCACGGGCAGCACGGATATCCGCAGCTCGCAAGACTTGATTTTGATGTCGGGCTTGCCGACGCTCGTGCGCGAAGGCGACCAGTTGCGCGCCGGATTCACGGTGCGCAACACCTCGGCCGCGTCCTTGAGCGTGGACCTCAACGCCAGCGCGGCCGGCAAGGCGCTGCCGCGGCAGAGCTTGAGCCTGGCGGCGGGCGAAGCGCGCGAAGTGGGGTGGGATTACCAAGTGCCGCTCGGTGCACAAACGGTCATGTGGGAAATCAGCGCGAAAGCGGGCAGCGGGCTTGGCAACACCTCCGATAAACTGAAAATCACGCAAAAGGTGGGCCAGGCCACGCCCGTGCGCACGTATCAGGCCACCTTGCAGCAGATCGACAAGCCCGTCAATATGTCCGTGCAAATGCCGGCCGGCGCCTTGCCGGGCCGGGGCGGCATCCAGACCAGCTTTGTCGCCAAGCTCGGTGGCGAACTGCCCGGCGTGCGCGAGTACATGGCCGCGTATCCGTACACCTGCTTCGAGCAAAACACGTCGAAAGCCATCGCCCTGCAAGACCAGGACGCGTGGAACAAGCTGGCCGCCAGCCTGCCCGCCTATCTGGACAGCGATGGCATGCTGAAATACTTCCCCATCATGGAGCAGGGCAGCGACAGCCTGACGGCGTATGTGTTGTCGGCAACCCGGGAAGCGGGCTATGCGATTCCCGAGCAGACGAAAAACCGCATGGAAGCAGCCTTGACGGCCTTCGTGCAAGGCCGCATCGTGCGCCGTTCCACGCTGGATACGACCGACCTGGCCGTGCGTAAACTTGCTGCGCTGGAAGCGCTGTCGCGTTCGAACAAGGTGCCGCCCGATGCGCTGGAGAGCATCAGCATCAACCCGAACCTGTGGCCTACCTCGGCCGTCATCGACTGGAGCTTGTTGTTGCAACGCACGCCAAGCCTGGCGCGCCGCGATGCGCTGCTGGCCGAGGCGCAGCAGATCCTGCGTTCGCGCCTGAATTTCCAGGGCACGACCATGGGCTTTTCCACCGAGCGCAAGGATAACTGGTGGTGGCTGATGGTCTCGGGCGACGTCAACGCCAACCGCCTGCTGCTGGCCGTGATGGACAACCCGGCGTGGAAAGATGACATCGGCCGCCTCGTGCGCGGCAGCATGGGCCGGCAGAAAAAGGGCCGCTGGGATACGACGGTAGCCAACGCCTGGGGCACGCTGGCGATTGCCAAGTTCTCCGCGAAGTTCGAATCCACCCCCGTGACGGGCGCAAGCGCCGTCAAGCTGGGCGGCGATACGCAAGCGCTCGTGTGGAATGGCGTGGCGAAAGTCGGCCCCGTGCTGCAGGCGTGGCCGAAGGGCACGGATACCCTGGGCCTCGCGCACAGCGGCACCGGCAAGCCTTGGGCCACCGTGCAAAGCCTGGCGGCCATCCCGCTCAAGGCGCCCGTGTCCAGCGGTTACACGATCAAGAAAACCATTACGCCGGTGGAACAGAAAGCGACAGGCCAGTGGTCACGCGGCGATGTCTACCGCGTGCGCCTGGACTTGTCGGCGCAGGCGGACATGAGCTGGGTGGTGGTCGACGACCCGATTCCGGCCAGCGCCACGGTGCTGGGCAACGGCCTGGGCCGTGATTCGCAGCTGATGACGGCGGGCGAAAAATCCACGGGCTGGGTCTGGCCCACGTTCGAGGAACGGGCTTTCGACGCCTTCCGCGCGTATTACGCGTTTGTTCCGAAGGGCAGCTGGAGCGTGGAATACACGGTGCGCCTGAACAATGCAGGTGACTTCAGCCTGCCGGCCACGCGCATCGAAGCCATGTATTCGCCCGAAATGTTTGGCGAGTCGCCGAACGCGAATGTGAAGGTGGGGCAGTGAGGAGTGTCATTGTTGTCATGGGCTGCCTGCTGGCCGGCCCCGTCTTCGCCGAGGCGGTCTTGACGCCGGCCCAGGTGCAAGCCGCCTACCGCAGTTCGGAAGCACAATTGCTGGACCGCAGCGGCGCACCGCTGCAATCGTTGCGCGTGGACATGAAGGTGCGGCGCTTGCCATGGGTGCCGCTGGCCGATATCTCGCCGGCCGTGCAGCAAGCCGTGCTGCTGGCGGAAGACCAGCGCTTCATGCGCCATGGCGGCGTGGATGTGTCCGCGCTGGCCACGGCCGCCTGGGACAATCTGTTTTCAAAAAAGCCCCGGGGCGCTTCGACCATCACCATGCAGCTGGCGGGCCAGCTCGATGCGGATTTGCAGGCGTCCTCGGGCGGACGCAGCCTGCGCCAGAAATGGGATCAGATGCGCGCCGCCCAAGCCATCGAGGACAGCTGGAGCAAGGCGCAGATTTTCGAAGCGTATTTGAACCTCGTCTCGTTCCGCGGCGAACTGCAAGGCATCGCGTCCGCCTCGTACAGCCTGTTCGGCAAGGCACCGTCGGGCCTGAACCAGACGGACGCCATCATCCTGGCCAGCCTCGTGCGCGCACCGAACGCGCCGCCGGCCACCGTCACGCGGCGTGCCTGCGCGCTGGCCAAAGAGTGGCGCATGGACAGCAGTTGCCAGCTGATCGGTCAGCGCGTGCAGACGGCCCTGCAGCGCAACGCGTTGTATGCGGAGCTGGCGCCGGCGCCGCAAGTGGCGCAGCAGCTGCTGAAGCAGCCGGGCGCGCAAGTCGCCAGCACGCTCGATGGTCCCTTGCAGCGCTTTGCACAGGAAAATCTGCGCCAGCAACTGGCGTCCTTGCGCGAGCGCAATGTCAACGATGGCGCCATCATCGTGTTGGATAACCGCAGCGGAGAAATCCTCGCCTATGTGGGCAATGCGGGCGGCAGCCACGTCGATGGCGTGACGGCTCTGCGCCAGGCCGGTTCCACATTAAAACCGTTCTTGTATGAACTGGCCATCGAGCGCCGCTTGATGACGGCCGCGTCCGTCATGGACGACTCGCCGCTCGACGTCGCTACGGCGTCCGGCATGTATGCGCCGCAAAACTACGACCGCAATTTCAAGGGTTACGTCAGCGCCCGCACCAGCCTGGCCAGCTCCCTGAACATTCCCGCCGTGCGCACGGTGCTGCTGACGGGGCAGGACGGGTTCTACAACCGCCTGAAGGACGTGGGCCTGTCCAGCCTGACGGAACCTGCCGAATACTACGGCCCTTCGCTGGCGCTGGGCTCCTCTGAAGTAACTTTGCTGGAACTGGCCAACGCCTACCGCGCGCTGGCCAACGGCGGCTTGTACAGCACCGCCAGCCTGCAGCCGGGGCAGGCCGGCAAGGACCGGCGCCGTGTGATGGAGCCAGGCGCCGCCTTCATCGTCGGCGATATCCTGGCCGACCGCGCCGCGCGCAGCATGACGTTTGGCTTGCGCAACGAGCTGGGAACAAATTTCTGGAGCGCCGTCAAGACGGGCACGAGCAAGGACATGCGCGACAACTGGTGCATGGGCTACTCGGCGCGCTACACGGTGGGCGTGTGGGTGGGCAATTTCGACGGCAAGCCCATGTGGGACGTGTCGGGCGTGACTGGCGCCGCGCCCGTCTGGCGCGACGTGATGGATTACCTGCACAAGAACGTGCCCAGCCATGCCCCTAAAGCGCCGCCCGGCGTGTTGCAGCAGATGGTGGCCTACCAGCCCGCGCTGGAAGCGCCGCGCCGCGAATGGTTTATCACCGGCACGGAAAGCCCCGTCATCGCCGTCTTGGGCGACACCGTGAAGCCGCCCGCCATCATGTATCCGGCCGAGGACAGCATCCTCGCCATCGACCCCGACATCCCGCCCGCCCTGCAGCGCGTCTTCTTCCAGGCGCAGGGCAGCCGCGACTTGCGCTGGGTGCTCGACGGCAAGGACATGGGCGCTGCGCTTGACAGCATCAGCTGGCGCCCCGTGCCGGGCAAGCACGCGCTGGCCCTCGTCGATGATGCTGGCAAGACGGTGGCGAAGGTGGCGTTTCAGGTGCGGGGGAACGCCTTGGCGCCGCTTGCCGCGCACTGAGATCAGTTCGCCGGATAATTCGCCGGGTCGATGGCCGGCGTGACGTAGTGCCGCAGCACATCGCCGCCGTGCGGATGCTTTTGCGTGCGGCGTTTTTCGTCCGACGGCGGGCTGACCAGTACGATGGTCGCTTCGTCCGGGTTGCGCAGGTTCACCACGGCGCTGACGCCGCCATCGCGGTAGCTGCCCATCACGCCGATGGCCATCTGCACGAACAGGGTGGCCGCGCCCGTGTTGCCCAGGCGCTGGTCCGTGTCGATCCACTGCGCCGTATTGCCGCTGTCGAGTTCCGTGCCGCCATCTTCCGCATGGCTCAGCAAGGTCTTGTGCAGCGCCACCAGCTGCGCCTGATTGCCACCGGTGGCGGCGACCAGGCGCGCCGGGGCAGCGGGGCGCTCGGCTTCCGGCAAGCTGCGCAAGGCTTGTTGCCAGCCCGCCTGCAAGGCTTGCTCGCGCTGATCGCGCCGCGTCAGGGGCTTGCCGTGCTCATCCGTCATCCTGACAAACGTGGGCCGGTGGATGAAACCGAAGGTCGGCAGGCGGTCCAGCTGCGCCAGTTGTTCCTTGTTGAAGGGCAAGGGAAACCAGGGCGTGGGTTGCCAGTCTTTGGGCGGTTGGTAGGTCTTGTGCTGGAGCCTGTCGAGCATGCTGAAGCTGCCCGTGCCGCGGATATCGGAGCGCTGCGCGAATTGCGCGGCGACGGGGAGCCATTCGGCGATTGAGGGCTGACGCTGGGTGAATGCACTCGGGTCTTCTTTTTTGTCTGGATGGGGCACTGCTCGCATCAATTTGTCATAGGCCAGATACAGGCGCCGCGCCACGCCGTAGGTGTTGAGGTCATCGACGCTGTCCTCGGGCGGCGCATCGTCATATGCAAACTTCCGCACGGCGTCGATGCGCTCACGCCGGGCCAGCACAAAGAGGGCGGAGGTGTCGGGCATTTCGGGGATGTAGCGGCCGTCATGTGTGAGCGGCGGAGAGTTGTCAGGACTGTACAGGTCGCGCGTGGGCATGCTGTCTTCGGAATTGAGCACGATGTAAGGCACGTCGGGATGGGCATCGAAAAAGGCAAATACCTCTTCCAGGATGCGGTCCGGATGTTCGCTCAGGCGGCGTGGACCACTGGCGAACAGATGCCAGTGCAGACCGGATGACGCGGCGCCACCGGCCAGGCCTATGGCTGGTGAGTCGGGGCTGTCCAGCATGCGCGAATTGAAGATCGGTGGCTCAGCATTGAAAACGGGGACGCCGAAATACATGGGAGTATCCCTCGCCCCATTCTCCAGCGTGTCGCCGCCGCGGCCACCTGCTATCCCAGCTCTTTGCATGGCGTCCCAGGTGTATTTTTCCTTGTCCTGTTCGCGGATGCTGGCATAGGCATTTCCCTGCTGCAGCGCTTCCCACAGCTTGCCTTGGCGATACTTGTCCAGAGTGACGCCGAGACCGATGACTTCCAGCACATATTCCCGCTTGTCCTGTTCGCTGGGCGCCGCTTGTTGCACTTGCGGCTGTGCGATGGCCACAGGCTTGGACGAATGCAGCCAGCGAGAGCCGAGCAATGTAGCCGCGACGATGGGCGGGATCAGCAACAGCCATTGCAGGTGGTGCCATAATTTACTACGCATCGTGGACTCCAATAAGAAAGGTGACGGACCGATCAGCAAAGACCCAAATAGAGCCAACACGATGAGGGCGGCACCGAGTGGGTATCGTAAGCGTGGAAATGTACTTTTCATTTTGGGATATCGTCGCTTGGCTTGTGGACGACTGGCGTGACGACCGATTCGGTACGCCTGCCGTTGATTGTTTCACACACAACAGTGGATGGTAGACCCGCCTGCAAGGCAGGCACGAAGGCTGGCAACACTCCCGAGCTGTAGTAGTCGGCATTGCCTTTGATAATGAGCTGGCGCTGCGCCGGTTCTGCCGCCAGGTAGATTGCAAATTTTTTCTTGAAGTCATTCCATCGGGGGATGGATGGTCGCACTGGATTGCGGATATCGCCTTGTAATCGCCAGTCGGCAACGGCGCACAAATATTCATAAAACCTTGGATCACTGCTCGCCTTCCCGCTGCCGATGGCCACGTCATACGCCGTCACGTTGCGATGGTTTTCCGCGTTGCCGATGATGGCCCCGTGGAAGGATTTTGGGCTGACCTCGTTCTGCCAGCGCTTGCGCGCCTCGTTCGGCGTTTCTTCGCGATTCACAAGCAGATTGTCGCCACCACCCGGATGGCGCGAGACGCGGTCGATCTTGCATTGGTCGCCTGCTTCCTTGCCCAGGTTCAGGGCTTTTTCCACCTGATCGCGCTGGCCCGAGCCGAACATGCCGACGCCGTATTCGGGAATGCGATGCTTGAGCGGCCGCGGATCGGCATTGATTTCCTGCTTGCGCATCCGCAAACCTTTCTTGCTGGTCACCGCGATGGCTGCATCGATTGGGTCGACTTCCTCGCACGGTCCTTGCTGGTCGCGCGGCAGCCTTGCCTGGTCGGAATCCTTCGGGAATTGCCCAGGGCGGATCTCGCCGCCGTCGAGCACGGCTTTCCCGGGTACGCGCAAGGCTTCGCCATTGATCGTGCGCAAGCCTTCGCGCCGACCCGCTTCCGTGGAAAAGATATTCCATTTGCTGGGTTTGACGGGCGGCCATGGCGCCTCGTCGTGGTTGCCGCGGTGGCCCCGGTTGGCGCCGGCCACGTGGGCATGGTCGTCCTCGCCTTCCAGCCGCAGGGCGAAGTCGTGCGGCGGCAGGCCTACCAGCACCGGCCCATTGTTTTTGCCAGCCGCATCGGGGCGCTGTTTGTTGGTAAAGACACGCTGGTAAAATCCTTTACCCAGTTCCGCTAGCGGTTGCCGGCGCTGGAAATCCTTTTCCCAGTAGGTGGGGCCATCACCCCAGATGCTTTTGTCCGTCTTGCCCTTGGTTTTGGACAGGCCATGGCCATCGATGTGGTCGGGTATGCCTTGCCAGCCGATGCCCTGCATATTATCCAGCGCTACAGTCATGTCTTCGGGGCAAAAGTACAGGTAGACCTTGCCCCGGTTGTCGCGGTCCGCTTCCGCGCGCCATGCCGCGCCTGCCATCCCATGGCAGACGGTGTGATCCTTGATTTGTGTAAAGGCGGGCGTGGCATGCCTTTTTGCCACCACGCCTTGTACGATCTGCGCCAGGGTTTGCAGGCGCGCATGCAGCGTCTGGCGGTTGTTGATGGCGTCGTACTGGCTTTCCATTACCGCATCCCGGCCGCCGCCAAAGATGCGGCTCGATTCCGCCGCGCCGAAGAACATGGTCGTGTCTTCCACCAGGCTGTAGGGCGGATGCGTGAGGATCAGCGTGTCGGCGGGTCGCTTGCCTTCGTCGAGCAGGAAGGCTTGCGCCAGCAGCGAGATCAAGCAGCCCTGGCTGTGCGCGACGATGGAAACCACGTCGTCGCTGTCGTAATCGCGGATCATGGCGATGAGCGCGGCCAGGCGCTTGGCCGCCAGCACCATGTACATGCGGCCCGGCGCCGTCTTCAAAGGGCGTACGGGGTCGCCGCCCACGTCGTACGGAGAGAATAATCCCTTGTTCCACATGTCGGGCAGGGTATTGGTGGCATTGCCGAACGGGCCGCCGTTCTTCGACATATCCTTGTCCAGGCGGTTGCCATAGCGGTCCGTGTTCTGGCCGTTGACCACTTTGCTGGCGTTGCCTTGTTCGCGAAAGCCCCAGTAAAACGGGATGACGGGGCTGTACGTCGTGTCATCCGGCTGGCGCTTGAAAAATACATCGTCCGGATCGGCCAAGGCTTCCTTCTTGTCGGATGCCTGCGGCAGGCGGTAGGTGGCCGGGGTGAACACGTGGCCGCCGCCATACATGCGCGCATCGAGTCCCTGGCAGAGTCCTTTTTCCACGGCGCCAAAACTGGTGCCGACGTCGTTCACGCCATGGATGACGATGACGTTGCCGGGCAGTTCAGGGCGGATGCGCACGATGGCGTCGTTGAGGCGGCCGCCATGGAGCAGGGCGCTACTCTTGCCGCTGGTGTAGGGAAGTTTTGGATATGCCATCGCCGCTCCATGCTGACCAGACAGGACAGTGTAGAGGGGCGGGACGGCGGCTTAATTGCGTTTACGCAAGCATTGCGGGGAGAGGGCCGCCTTATGGCGCACTGAGGATCTTCGTCAGCGCAATCCGATACGCGGGCTGCACCTCGCCATTCTTGTCCAGCTTGTCCGTCATGATCACGCCGAAGCCTTGCGCGTACCACACGTATTCGCCACTTTTGCCTTTGCTTTTTCCGCCCACGTCATGCAGTTCGAACTTGCAGGCGTCGGGGAAGCGGCGGCCGCCCAGTTCCAGGCGTTCCCAGCCCAGGAAGGTGATGGAGAAATTGCGCTCGTCCGTGCGCGTCGAGGTGGTGATCTTGTCGGACAGGCCCGCCAGCGGGTAGTGGGTGCTCGTTTGCGTGTCCGAGAATTGCACGCGCACTTCCTGGCCGGGGCGCATGTTGGCGGGGATGGCGGACTGCGGCGTGTAAACGTTCTTGCTGCGCACTGTGCCGTCTTCGTTGTAGTGGACGTTGCCCGTCAGGAATACCTGGCCGTCGCGGATGTCCTGGTAGGACGTGGCCAGCAGCACGCCGCCATTGAGGATCAGCTGCGTGCCCTTTTGTTTCTTGCCCTCGAATAGTTCCTCGACGTTGACTTGCGCGTCGCCATTGTTCTTGCTGAACTTGACACCCGTCGTCAGTTCCATGCACTCGCCCACCGTGGGCGCCGCCTGTACGCTCGCGGCCGTCAATACCCCTGCCGCCATCATTCCACACCATGCTGCTTTCATTGTCTTCCTGGCTATTTTGCAAAGGCGCGATGATAGCGTGCCTGAAAGCAACGTGGCGCAGCGCTGACACTATTTCGTGGGGGCGACGGGGATGCTGGGCACTGCTGGCGTCGACGCTGGCGGCTCGGTTGGCGCGCCGGTGTGGGGCTTGTTTTCCGGGTTGGCTGCCGGCTTCCCGCGCCGCGTGCGTTTGTCCGTGCGAGTTTTGCTGGTCTTGCCGTCGTGGATCAGCTTGCCTTTGTTGTCGAGCTTGTCGGAGGCATCCGATTGCTGGCCCGGATCCCTGGCATTGTTGGTGTGGTTGCCCGTCTGGTTCAGATTCGTTGTCGACTGGGCTTGCACCCAGGCGCCGCCAACGGTCATCAGGGTGGCGGCCAGCAAGAGAGCGGGAGTTTTCATGGTGCGTGTCCTGTGTAGAAAGTTGGAATACTGCTGTCGAGACTCGATTGTCACATGCATGCCGCCGTTTCCAAGTAGGAATATGCCGCATGCGTGTGTGAGCATATTGCCAGTGTTCAGGCATGCTGGATCGCACGCAAGCGCAGGCGCCGCGCGCTCAGGCCGTCACGCACGCACCACGCCAGCGAGATGGCGCCCATGGCGGCCAGCCACTGGCCGGGGCCACCGGGCGGCAGGACTTGCATGGCCGTCGGCAGGGCCAGCCAGCCGGGCAGCGCCTGCAGCAGCAAGGTGGCGATCACGCCTAGGTTAATGAAGAGCAGGACGTGCAGGATGCGCTCCGGGACGGGCAAGCGGCGCGTGTTGCCTTCGATCACGGTGTCGCGCAGCGAGACGAGTATTTCCGCCAGCAGCAAAGCTACAGGCCAGCAAGTGAGCCAGCCATGCCAGCTGAACAGGCCCAGCGAGGGGAACAGCAGGCCGAAGATGGCTTCGCGGGCGCTGTGCAGGCGCTGCTCGGCGGCCGCACCCGGGCGCGACGGCAACCGCACGAGCAACTCGTGGTTGAGGATGACGTCGGCCCCGCCCAGCAGGCCGTGCAGCAGCAGCGCGGCCTGCAGCGCCTTCATGGCTATCCCGTGCCGCGTTGCTGGCGTTTAGCGGCCAGGCTGGCGCGGCGGTACCACGCCCGTGTTGCCCGACGTGCCAGAGGTGCCGGTATTGCCGGAAGTTCCCGATGTCCCCGATGTCCCCGATGTCCCCGACGTGCCTGTACCGCCCGTATTGCCGTTCATGTTTTGCGTGCCGCTGCGCGCGGCGTTGCCTGCGGACTGGCCAGCGCTGCCCGGGGCGCCGCCGCCCGAGTTGGTGCCGCTGGTGGGTTGTCCCGCGCTGGTCGATTGTCCCGTATCGTGGCTGCGCGATTTGCCGGATTTCTTGTGCTGTTTCTTGCCATTCTTGCGCGTCGTCGTCGCGTCGTCTTGCGATGTGTTTTGCTGCGCGGACGTACCGGTGTTGCCAGTGCCCGTCGATTGGGCCTGTGCCAGGGCGCTTGCACTAGCGAACAGCAGGATGGCCAGCATCAATGCGGATGGTTTCATGGGAACTCCTTCTCTTGGCAGGAAGTGGAGTCACGATTCTGGCATGCGCGGGCAGGCCGGCAAGTAGGAGCGCGCCGCCCGCGGCTGTGGGTGCATGGCTGGCCGCGGCGCAGGCCTCAGCGGAACTGCTCGGTGGAAATATCGAAGCGCTTGAGCTTGTCGTACAGGGTTTTCTTCGGGATATTCAAAGCTGCAGCCGCGTCGATGACGTTGCCGTTGTGGCGGCGCAAGGCTTCCTCGATGATGGAAATCTCGAAGGTGTCGACTTGCTCGGCCAGCGACGCTTCGCGGCAGCCGGCCGGGCTGAGGGTGTCGTCAAGCAAGCCCAGCACGAAGCGGTCGGCCACATTGTGCAGCTCGCGCACATTGCCGGCCCAGCGCTGCGCCATCAGCGAGGCGATCAGTTCGCCGCTGACGAGGGCGGCCGGCTGGCCATAGCGCAGCGCCGCCTGCAGCACGAAAAATTCGAACAGCAGGGGGATATCTTCGCGCCGGTTGCGCAGGGCAGGCAGGGTCAGGCTGGCCACGTTCAGGCGGTAATACAGGTCGGGCCGGAATTTGCCCTGTTCCGCCAGCACATTCAAGTCTTCCTTGGCGGCGGCAATGACGCGGAAATTGACGGAAATCAGTTTATTGGAACCGAGCCGCTCCACCTGCCGCTCCTGCAGCACGCGCAGCAGCTTGACTTGCAGGGCCAGCGGCATGCTTTCGATTTCATCGAGAAACAGGGTACCGCCGTTCGCGTATTCGATCTTGCCGATGCGCTGGCGCTGCGCGCCCGTAAACGCGCCTTCCTCGTGGCCGAACAGTTCCGACTCGAAGATCGATTCGGGCAGGGCGCCGCAGTTGATCGCCACGAAAGGGTGGTCGCGCCGCTCGCTGAAGTCGTGCAGGCAGCGGGCGATCAGTTCTTTTCCCGTGCCCGTTTCGCCGAGGATGATGATGTCGGCCGATTTCGGCGCCAGGTTCAGCACCAGCTGGCGCACCTTGGCCATGGCCGCGCTGCGGCCCACGATGCGCGCTTCGATGCCGACCCGCTGCTCGAGCTGGCGGCGCAAGTTCATGTTTTCCAGCACCAGGTGGCGTTTATCCAGGGCGCGGCGGCACACTTCCACCAGCAAGTCGGCGGAGAACGGTTTTTCGATGAAATCGTAGGCGCCACGGCGCATGGCGCCCACGGCCATCGACACGTCGCCGTGGCCCGTGACGAGGATGACGGGCAGGCTGGCATCCTGTGCCACGGCGATATCGAGCAGTTTCAAGCCATCCATGCCGGGCAGCTTGATGTCGCTCAATAAAATGCCGGCAAATTCAGGCACCAGGTAGGGCAGCGCTTCCTCGGCCGTGGCGACAGCCGTCACTTGCAGGCCCGCCAGTTCCAGCGATTGCCGGGCGCCCTTGCGCACGACGGCATCGTCTTCCACTAGCAGCACTTGCATGCCTTCAAAATTATTCTCGTGCATTCCCTATTCCTTCGTCTCTATCTTATGCTCCCCCGGGGCGCAGCTCAGGGTGATGGTAAATTGTGCGCCGCCCCCTTCCTGCGCGCTGCGGTTGCGCACGGCCAGGGCGCTGCCGGCCGCGCGCAGTATGCCTGCGCTGATCGATAATCCCAAGCCCAGCCCGTGTTCCTTGGTGGTATAGAAGGGGTCGAATATCTTGTCGAGCGAGGCCAGCGGGATGCCGGGGCCATTATCGGTGATATGCAGCACGGCGAGGTCGCCTTCGCGGCGCACCTGGAACCAGATCTGCACGGGTTCGCTTTCCGGCACGGCATCCATGGCGTTGGTGATCAGGTTGGTGAACACTTGCTCCAGGCCGATGGCGTTGCACAGCACGATGATGTCGTCCTCATGCCAGTTTTCATGCAGGGTCAGGCGCTGCGAATGCTTGCGCGTGCGGATTTGCAGCATGGTTTGCGCAAATGCCTGGCGCACGCTGACGGGCTTGCGGGCATCGTCGCTGCGCCGCGCAAAGCCTTTCAATTGCGACGTGACATAGCCGAGCCGCTTGACGAGGTCGGAAATGGTCGACAGGTTGTCGAGCGCATCGTCGATGCGGCCCCTTGCCAGAAACACCTTGGCATTGTCGGAAAACGTTTGCAGGGCGGCCAGCGGCTGGTTCAGTTCGTGCGTCACGCCGGCCGCCATCTGGCCGATGGCCGCCAGCTTGCCGCTTTGCACCAGTTCCGCCTGGGCATAGCGCAGGGTCTGTTCGGCCCGCTCGCGCTCGGCCACCTCGGCTTGCAGGCGGCCGTTCGCGTGGACCAGGTCGGCCGTGCGCTGTTCGACCTTGATTTCCAGCTGTTCATAGGCGCGCGCCAGGGTTTGCTGCGCATTGAGCTTGTCGGCGATGCGGCGCCGGCGCTGGCGCGCATACATCAGGGCCAGCAGCAGCAAGGCCCAGCCCAGCGCAGCGGCGATGGCCGCGTTGCGCGCCGCCTCGTCAACCTGGTCGAGTTCGGCCAGCACGGTGATCTGCCATTGCAGCGGACCCAGGGCGCGGTTCACGGCGAGGTAATCCACCTTGTCCGCGCTGCCGGACAGGGCCGGCGTATCGCCCGTTTGCGGTCGTTCCAGGGTCATCACGCTGGCGCCGTCGGCGAACTGGCGGCTGACACGGTGCGGCAGGATGGGCAGATTTTCTTGCAGGAACTGGCGCTGTTCGCTGATGTTGTTCTTCGCGGCCGCCGACAGCGGGGCCAGGGTCTTGAACTTGAAGGCGGGTGTGGTGGCCAGGATCAGCACGCCATTTGCATCCTTGACCCAGATCTGTTCGCCCGCGCCGGGCGTGCGCCACGATTGCTCGATCCAGTCCAGGTTGACCTTGGCGGCGACGATGCCGATGATGCGCCCGTTGCGCTGCACGGGTTGCGAAATGAAATAGCCGGCTTCGAAGGTCGAGGCGCCGATGCCGTAGAAGCGGCCGATGCCGCCCGCGAACGCATCCTTGAAGTAGGGCCGGAAACCGTAGTTGACGCCGACATACGAGCTGCGCTCTTGCCAGTTGCTCGACGCCAGGGTCGTGCCCTTGTCATCGAGCACGTAGACGGCAAAGGCGCCCGCGCGGCGGTTCATGTCGACCAGGTAGGCGTTGATCTGCGTGACCTTGTCGGCGCTGGGCTGCTCCAGCAATTGTGCCACGGCATCGCTCTGGGCCACGGCCAGGGGCAGGAATTCGTATTTATTGAGGGCGCCGCCGATGGACGCCGCATACAGTTCCGCGCGCGAATCGAGGGTGCGGTGCAATTCATCGAGCTGGCGCTGCTGGACCCAGGCATACGATGCCCACGTCAGCACGACCAGCGATCCCACGGCCAGCATGGGGACGAGCGCGGGTCTCAGGGTCCGTTTGCCGAATGCCATGGTGCTCCGTGTGTCGGGTTAAATTCTCGGGTTTGTTACGAC
>NZ_JABXFH010000100.1:0-4938 GCF_013372745.1 Janthinobacterium sp. BJB401
GCTGAAATTGAAGAGAGAAAAAGCTAGCTTACTTACGCTGGAAAGAGGACTGTTGCTTAGAGGGAATTCTTTGCCAGATGAGAAGGTAAAGGAGATTCAGGAAATCATTGAGTTTCAGAAAAAAGTCATCCAAAGCTTGGAAGGAAATCCATGATTGCTTTTTTAGCCAAAAGCTATTCTGTAGATAAAAATGATCCATCTGATAAAGACCGTTTTTTTGACGGAATAGATGAAATGGATAAAATTATAAAATTCATGAAGGCGCGTGAGTGTCCACTTCCAGGTTTCCCTCCGCCATGTGATGTCAATCTGTTTTTCGGTTTCTTCTTCGACGGTACCAACAATAATATGAAGCGGGATGTGGCGTTTCACTCGCACAGCAACGTGGCGCGCTTGTATCGTGCATTTTCCGGCGGTAAAGATACGCATGGCAGTGACGCCAGGCTATGCAAACTGGATACGCAACTGACCGTTAGCAATGGCGCCAAGGCACGCGCTCTGAGTCTTGGCATTGATACATAGGGGGAAACCATGAGTGCGTTACTCAAGAGACAACTATTGCGAGGTCTTTTGCTGGCCGCATGCTTACCCGGCGTCGCCATGGCCGCGAGCATTCAGGCGCTGAATTATTCTTCGCGAGAAGTCGATTACATCGCGGTTGAAAATCCTGGCAATACCAACAGCGGCGGCGGTGGCGATTCGATCCGTCCATACGGGCAGGGCGGATCGATATGCTGTTTCAGCGTGCCGGAAAAGTGGCATGCGGATTTGAAGGTGGTGGTGGTCTATCAGTTGTCCCTGGACCCAACCTTTCATCGCGAGACGGTCAGTGTTCCACCGTATCCGGATGGGAAGGGAGATGATATCTGGCTGATCGTCTATGAAGATGGCAGCGTGGGAGCCGTGGTGTCGCATTACGGACCGAGCCGACCGGAGTGGCCGGGGAAAATCAAGGGGTATCCGGTGCCGACGAAGGAGTATCGGGATGAGCGTCGCAGACAAAAATTGAAGAGGGAAAAAGCGACCTTACTTACGTTGGAAAGGGTGTTGTTACGTGACATCAATATTTTGTCAGTTGAAGATATAAAGGAGACTCAAGAAATTATTGAATTCCAAAGAAAACTCATCCAAAGTCTGGAAGGAAAACCATGACTGCTTTTTTAGCTGAAAGCTATTCTGTTGATAAAACTGATCCATCTGACAAAGACCGTTTTTTTGACGGAACTGGTGAGATGAAAGAAATTGTGAAATTTTTCAAAGCTCGTGAATGCCCACTTCCAGGCTTCCCTCCGCCATGTGATGTCAATCTATTTTTCGGTTTCTTCTTCGACGGCACCAACAATAATATGGAGCGGGATGTGGCGTTTCACTCGCACAGCAACGTGGCGCGCTTGTATCGTGCATTTTCCGGCGGTAAAGATACGCATGGCAGTGACGCCAGGCTATGCAAACTGGATACGCAACTTACCGTTAGCAATGGCG
Organism: Janthinobacterium sp. BJB401; assembly: GCF_013372745.1. Lineage (NCBI taxonomy): Bacteria > Pseudomonadati > Pseudomonadota > Betaproteobacteria > Burkholderiales > Oxalobacteraceae > Janthinobacterium > Janthinobacterium sp. BJB401. Next base: position 1,483 of record NZ_JABXFH010000100.1, read on the forward strand.
CCAAGGCACGCGCTCTGAGTCTTGGCATTGATACATAGGGGGAAACCATGAGTGCGTTACTCAAGAGGCAACTATTGCGAGGCCTTTTGCTGGCCGCATGCTTACCCGGCGTCGTCATGGCCGCGAGCATCCAGGTGCTGAATTATTCTTCGCGCGAAGTCAACTACATCGCGGTTGAAAATCCGGGCAATACCAACAGCGGCGGCGGTGGCGATTCGATCGATCCATATGGGCAGGGGGGCACGATATGCTGTTTCAGCGTGCCGGAAAAGTGGCATGCGGAGTTGAATGTGGTGGTGGCCTATCAGTTTTACCCGGACCCGACCCTGCATCGCGAGACGGTCAGCATCCCGCCGTATCCGAATGGGAAGGCCGGTGATATCTGGCTGATCGTCTACGAAGATGGCAGCGTGGGAGCCGTTGTGTCGCATTACGGACCGAGCTTGCCGGAGTGGCCGGGGAAAATCAAGGGGTATCCGGTAGCGACGAAGGAGTATCGGACACAGCGTCGTAAAGCAAAAATAGAATTGGAAAAAAAATGGTTAGATACTATGGAAAAAGGATTGGCACGTAATAGTAATAAGATGACGGTCACTGAAATTGATGAATTAAAGGATGTAATTGAGTATAAGAAGAAACTCATTCAGAGCCTTGAGGGAATGCATCCATGACTGCATTTTTGGCCACTATTTATTCTGCTGAGAAAAATGAACCAGCAGATTCAGCTAAATTTTTTGATGATGAGATAGAACTGAAAATATTGGGTGATTTAGTCAAAAAAAGGGAATGTCCGGCCCCAGGATTTCCCCCCTCATGCGATGCGAATCTGTTCTTTGGCTTCTTCTTCGACGGCACCAACAATAATATGAAGCGGGATGTACCGCTTCATTCGCACAGCAACGTGGCGCGCTTGTATCGTGCATTTCCCGGGGGCAAAGACACGCATGGCAGCGAGGCGTGGCCGGACTTGGAGACAAAATATCACAAGAGTTACTTTCGCATCTACGTTCCGGGAGTGGGCACGCGTTTCGACGAGGTTGGCGATACGGGAGAGGGATTTAGCGCTCTCACCAGCGACCGGGCGCGCGGCCTGGCCTTTGCCTACAAGGGAGAAAATCGCATCATCTGGGCATTGGTGGAAGCATTGAATAATGTGCACAGATATTATACCGATGCTCCCCTGGTGGATGACAAGACGTTTAAACAGGACTTCAATACGCTCAGTTTGCCCAGCAAAGTGCAGCCTTCACAGGCGCTGGTGAACGCTTTCACGCAGGCCTTGCAAAAGTTGCACAGCAATTTGCGGCCGTTTGTGCCAACCGATGCGCCGGCGAAAAGCGTCAATAAAGGCAAGGTGCTCAATATCTTCGTGTCGATGTTCGGTTTCTCGCGTGGCGCAGCCGAAGCGCGCTCGTTTGCCAACTGGTTCATCTGGTTATGCAAGCTCGATGCGCAACTGACCGTTAGCAAGGGCGTCAAGGCTCGCCAGTTAAGTATTGGCACTATCGAGGTGACCTTCGACTTCATGGGCCTGTTCGATACCGTCGCTTCGGTTGGCTTGGCGGCTTCAGTACCCCTCCCGAACAGGATGGTGGATGGACATGGTGGCTGGGCCGACGCCGAAGTGTCGCTCAGAATACCTACGTCACCGGGGCCAAGCAAGTGCCTGCATCTGGTGTCGGCGCATGAAGTGCGCCGGTCTTTTCCCTTGGACTCCGTTGCTCACTTGGGCAATATTCCCCCTAATTGTATGGAAATTGTTTTTCCTGGTGTTCATTCGGACATCGGAGGCGGCTATCTGCAGCAAGAACAAGGGCGCGGTACAGATCCAAGTGGCGGCGATTTGATGTCGCGCATTACGTTGGCCACGATGTACCGGGCTGCCCGCCTGGCCGGGGTGCCGCTGAAGCTGGAAGAGGCCAGTGAAGCGACGAAGCGGGCCTTTCGCATCAATCCGCGGACTATAACCACCTTCAATGCGTATATCGGCTTTTGCCATGCGCAGCAAGGCGCTGAACCCTCATTGCGGCTACATAGAATCATGGAATTCCAGCATATGCTGTACATACAGTGGCGCAAGAAAATGCTAGGCAAGATGGGAAATTTACCGAATGTCAAGAATTTGGCAACAAGCTATAAAAGCGGGAAATTTGATTTTACTGATCTCACGATGGCGGACAAAGAGCTGGAAGAAGAGGTTGCGAGCTTTGAAAAATGGCGCGCCGGTCAGCGGACGACCAGCAGCAGAGGGCGGCCCCGTAATCCCGAATGGGAACCTATCGCTGAATTTTGGGATAAGCCGGTACCACCCGTCGAAGTAAGCAACTTTTTTGAGCAGTTCGTGCATGACTCGCGCGCGTGGTTCAAACCGCTGGGGAAAGACATTCCCGACTTGTGGTACGCGCTGGAATTGCTTGTGGCGCAGGAAGAGCGAGCCCGTGACTGGGAGAGCGGTCCGGAGGCAGACCCTGGGAAGCTCAATCCCTATAATTTGAGCACGAAGGAAAAAGAGCAATTGCTGCGATACAAAGCTGTCAAAGGCACCGAAAATGAAATGGATGCGATCGAACCGGACAAGGGCGGACGCGAGAGTAAACTCATGGGAGGTGGCTATTTGCGTTTCCGGTCAATTTACATGGGATCGGATACCTTCAAGCCGTCGGGCGCTCAGTATGCGGGCATGCTACCTGTTTTGCACAAGGAACAGCGCGGTATCGCGATGGCCCATCACAGATCTGCCGATGCGGTGGAGCAGGCGAAGACGGCGTAAGTCAAGCTAGGTCATTGAGCTAGCCGTGCGCCCCGGCGGAGTTTGATAAATTCCCCCTCAGCGACACCGCCTTTGCCTCCTTGGTGGATAGCGCCGAAGCCGACGCCATTCTTGCCAATCTGCATGATGTGCAGCCGGACCTGTTTCATTCCGGTACTCCGGCCGAGTATCACGCGCGCGTGGCGCGTCATTTACTTGTAGCAAATGCCAGCGGCATCGAGGCGGCGGGCCAGCGTCAGCATTTCAGCGCCCTGGCCTTGATGCTGGCCGATGATTTCACCTTGCATCCTGCGATGGCCAGCCTGTTGCGGCGCACGCGCCAGGGTGCGAATTACCTGTCCGAGCTCGACACGCTGCCCGACGATTTCTGGCAGGCGCGCTCGGCTGCCTAGCCTTGTTCCTTCAACTGCCTATTTTTATAAAAGGAAAATCATGAAATGGATTATGTATCTTGGCGCTGTCTTGCTGTTGAGCGGCTGTGCCTTCAAGGCCAGGCAGGTTGAGCAAGGCGGCCCAAGTCCTACCGCGACGGCGCAGGTGGGTATTGTGAACCATACCGGTAAGTATATTTACTCAGCATCGGTGGATGGGGCGGGAGGAGCCAATATGGCCAGATGGGGAGCGGGGGGAGCCGAAGTTTGCTGCGCCTCTATCCCGAGAGTGTGGTATCCGGGAATGATGGTGCT
>NZ_JABXFH010000101.1:0-4299 GCF_013372745.1 Janthinobacterium sp. BJB401
CTATGTGCTGCCATCGCTGTTTGAGGTTGACTCGCGTGCGCAGTTCGACGCGCTGATCGAAGCGCTGCGCACGGTCATCGCGCGGCATGACGCGCTGCGCACCGCGATCCTGTCCGAGAACCTGAGTGTTCCGGTGCAGGTCGTCTATCGCCAGGTCGATCTGAGTATTGACATGGTGGAGCTGGGCGATAGCGCCGATGCGCGCAGCGCGCTTGTCGGCCGCTTCTATCGTCCGATGGACCTGGCCGTCGCGCCGATGCTGCGCGTTAGCGCGGCGCAGTCCCCGCAATCGTCCAAGGTCTATGTGCTGTTGCATGCCCACCATCTGATCGAGGACGTGACCTCGCAGCTGATGCTGGTGTCGGAGGTGCAGGCCCATCTCGCCGGCAGCATCGACCACCTTGCGCCACCCGTGCCTTACCGCGAATTCGTGGCCCATGCGCTGCACCAGGCCAGCAACAACGATGCGCAAGCCCACTTCAGCAAGGTGCTGGGCGATGTGACCGAGCCGACGGCACCGTTCAATCTGCTCGACGTACACGGCGACGGCAGAGATACGACGGAAGAGCACAAGGTGCTCGACGCGGCGCTGGCCAATGCGATCCGCCAACTGGCGAAGCAGCGCAAGACCAGCCCGGCGACCTTGTTCCATGCGGCGTGGGCGCTGGTGGTTGGTGTCTGCAGCGCACGCGACGACGTGGTGTTCGGTACCGTGCTGTCCGGGCGCCTGCAGGGCACGGCGGGTGCACGCAATATGCTGGGCATGTTTATTAACACGTTGCCGTTGCGGATGAAGCTGGACGGCATCAGCGTGGACGCCCTGGTGGCGCAGACCGAAGCAGCGCTGCGCGAGATGCTGCCGTATGAACAGGCGCCGTTGTCGTTGGCCCAGCGCTGCAGCGCCATGGAACCGTCCGCGCCCCTATTTACCACCTTGATAAACTATCGGCACAGCGCCCTGAACCAGGAAACCGCGCAGACGGAATCGGGTGGAATCGGATTGCTGCGCTCGGAGGAGCGCACCAACTATCCACTCAGCTTGGCGGTGGATGACTGGGGCGACGACTTCGTGCTGGCCGTGCAGGGCAATGCGCAGGCCGCGCCAGGCCGTATTTGCGGCTATATGCAGACGGCGCTGGAGAATCTGGTGCTGGCATTGGTGCAGGCGCCGCGTACGCCGGCGACCGCCGTGGAAGTGCTGCCACCGCAGGAACGCCAGCAACTGCTGGCGGAATGGAATAGCACCGCGCAGGCTTACCCGCATGGGCAGACCTTGCACGGACTGTTTGAAGAACAGGCGCAGCGCAGCCCTGAGTCGATGGCCCTGGTGTTCGGGGACCAGTCCCTGACTTACCGCGAGCTTAACGCGCGCGCCAACGGTCTGGCGCATCATCTGATACGACTGGGTGTTGGCCTTGACGACCGTGTCGCCATCTGCGTCGAACGCAGCATCGACATGATCGTCGGTCTGCTGGGCATCCTAAAGTCGGGGGCCGCGTATGTGCCACTCGATCCGGTTTACCCGACCGACCGTCTGGCTTACGTAATGGAGGACTGCCAACCGGTCGTGCTGCTGACCCAAGTCCGCCTGCGGGATAGCCTTGGCCTGTTCCAGGGCGCGCATCTGGCATGCCCGGTGCTGGCGCTCGATGCGGACCGGCTGGATGATGCGGCTGGCGAGGCGTGGCCTGGCAATCCGGAACCATCCCGGCTCGGTCTTAGCGCGCGCAACCTGGCCTACGTAATCTACACGTCTGGCTCGACCGGCGCGCCGAAAGGGGTGATGATCGAGCACGCCAGCGTGGTCAACCTGGTCCTCAGCTGTATCGACTGCTATGCGCTGACCAGCCAGGACCGTGTGCTGCAATTTGTATCTTTCGGTTTCGACAGTTCGATTTCGGAAATCTTCCCCGCTTTGTCGGTCGGGGCAAGAGTCGTATTGCGCCCCGCCGAGTTGAAGGTGCCGGACGAGCACTTCATCCGCTTCCTGCAGCAGCAGGGTATCACCATGATGGACGTGCCGACCGCATTCTGGCATCTGTGGACGCAGGAGGCGCAGGCCGGGCGTTGTCTGCCGGACCAGGCGCTGCGCCTGGTCGTGACCGGCGGAGAAAAGGCCGACCTGCGGCATCTGGCCGGCTGGTTAGGCGCTGCGGGGCTGTCGCAGGGCCGCTGGCTGAATACTTACGGTCCGACGGAAGCGACTGTACATGCGACAACGATCTCCTTTGACGCCAAGTCGCCGCTGCCGAAACAGGACATCCCGATCGGCAAACCGATTGCCAATGCCCGCGTCTATATCCTCGATTCCCACCTGCGACCGGTTCCGGTCGCGGTCGCGGGGGAGATTTATATCGCCGGTGCGGGCGTGGCGCGAGGCTATCTGAATCGCCCGGAACTGACGGCGGAACGATTCATCTCCGACCCGTTCGGCGGCCAGCATGGTGCGCGCATGTACAAGACGGGTGATCTGGGCCGTTGGCTGGCCGACGGTAATATCGAATACTTGGGCAGGAATGATTTCCAGGTCAAGTTGCGCGGCTTCCGCATCGAACTGGGCGAAATCGAGACAAGGATCGCGCGGCACGAAGATGTGAAGGACGCGATGGTGATCATGCGCGAGGATATCGTCGGCGACAAGCGCCTGGTGGCCTACCTGACTGTGGTGGATGGGCGCGACGTTACCGCTGCCGCGCTGCGCGAATACCTGCAGGCGAGTCTGCCGGAATACATGGTGCCGGGCGCCTTCGTGGTGTTGGAGCGATTCCCGCTTACGCCAAACGGCAAGATCGACCGCAAGGCCCTGCCAGCACCGGACCAGTCTGCGCTGGCAACACGGGAGTATGAAACGCCGCAAGGTGAAGTGGAAGAAACGCTGGCCCGCATCTGGCAGGAACTGTTGGGTGTCGAGCGTGCAGGGCGCCACGATAATTTTTTTGAATTGGGCGGCCATTCGCTGCAGGCAGTGCGGGTGGTTTCGCAGCTGCGGCAGGCGCTGGGCATCGAAGTGGCGCTGCGCGACGTCTTCATGGCGCCGACCCTGGAAGGACTGGCGCACGTGGCGGCACATGCCGCAGCGGCGTCACTGCCGCCAATCGGCGTGGCCGAGCGCGGCGCGCCGGTGCCGCTGTCGTGGGCGCAGCAGCGTCTATGGTTCCTGGACCGGTTCGACCAGGCGGCCGGTGCGGCCTATCATATCCCTGCCGCGCTCAGGTTGCGCGGCACGCTCGATGTTGCGGCCCTGGGCCGCACGTTGGACCGCATGGTGGCGCGTCACGAAAGTCTGCGCACCACGTTTGCGAACATCGACGGCCAGGTGGTGCAGCTGTTCGCCCCCGACAATGCCGGCTTTATGCTGGAACAGTTCGACCTGAGCGCCCTGGTGGGCCACGAGCAGGAAGCCGCAGTGGCACGGCAGGCCGTGGATGAAGCAGCCCATCCGTTCGACCTGTCAGCCGGCCCGCTGATCCGGGGCCGCCTGCTCAGGCTTATGCAGGACGAGTACGTTTTGCTAGTGACCCAGCATCACATCATCTCGGACGGCTGGTCGATTAATGTGCTGGTGCGCGAAGTGAGCGCGCTGTACACGGCGTTCAGCCAGGGCCAGGCAGATCCGCTGCCGCCGCTGGCGATCCAGTATGCCGACTATGCGGTATGGCAGCGTAACTGGCTGCAGGGCGAGGTGCTGGAGCGTCAGCTCGGCTACTGGAAGGAGCTGTTGGCGGGCGCGCCGGCGCTGCTGGAGCTGCCGACCGACCAACTGCGTCCGGCCGTGCAGAGCTACGCGGGTGGCATGGTGCCGTTCGTGCTGTCGGCAACGGTGACGGAAGGACTGCGGGCGCTGGGGCGCCGTCATGGCGCGACCCTGTTCATGACCCTGCTGTCGGGCTGGGCGTTGCTGCTGGCGCGTCTGTCGGGGCAGGACGATATCGTGATCGGCACGCCGGTGGCGAACCGGCAGCGCAAGGAGATCGAACCGCTGATCGGCTTCTTCGTCAATACGCTGGCCCTACGGGTCAGGCTGGAGGACGACCCGAGCGTGGCGCAGTTGCTGGAGCAGGTGAAGGTGAATACGCTGGACGCCTACGCGCATCAGGACCTGCCGTTCGAGCAGGTGGTCGAAGCGCTGCAGCCGGTGCGCAGCATGAGCCACAGCCCGCTCTTCCAGGCCATGCTGGCCTTGAACAACACACCGAATGATGGAGAGCTGTCGCTACCGGGACTGACGCTGTCTTCGGTGGACGTGCCCAATACGACGACCCAGTTCGACCTGTCGCTGGCGGTGACCGAAGTGGACGA
>NZ_JABXFH010000102.1:0-3886 GCF_013372745.1 Janthinobacterium sp. BJB401
ATCATGCTCAATGCTCGTGCAGCAGGCTCGATACGCGCTCTTCGATGATGCGCGTATGGTCGCCCGTGGCGATGTCGTACAGCACGGCGGCCGTGATTTCGTATTGCAGCACGCGGCGCGACACGATGGCCTTGAGTTTATTTGCCACCGGCAGGAACAGCAGGTTGGCCAGGCCCACGCCATAAATCGTCGACACGAACGCCACGGCGATGCCGCCACCTAATTTACTCGGGTCGGTGAGGTTTTCCATCACGTGTATCAGGCCCAGCACGGCGCCCAGGATGCCGATGGTGGGGGAATAGCCGGCCGCCGATTCCCACACCTTGACGGCCTGGCGCTCGGCCATCTCGTAGGCGGAGATTTCCACGTCGAGCAGCTGGCGCAGCTTGTCGGGCGCGATGCCGTCGACGATCATGCGCAAACCCTTGGCGTTGAAGCGGTCGGCCGTGTTTTCCATCAGGCGCTCGAGCGCCAGCGTCCCGTCGCGGCGCGCCGTCAGACTCCAGAGTCCGATGTCGCGCGCCAGCGCGGCGCGCGTGTCGGCGGGCGGCAGGAAGACCCAGCGCAGCATTTCCAGGCCGCGCACAAAAGTACGCAGCCGCGTTTGCAGCAGCACGGCGCCGAAGGTGCCAATGACCACGATGGCGAAGGCGGCAGGCTGCAGCAGGGAGGCCATCTTGCCCCCTTCCAGCGCCTGGCCGACCAGGAGGCCGGCCAGCGCCAGCGCCAGCCCGATTACGCTGGACCAGTCCACGCCAGCTCCCTCAAGGTTGCGCGCAGGCGCGCGACGGCCTGGGTATGCAGCTGCGAGACGCGCGATTCGGATACGCCCATCACCGCGCCGATCTCCTTCAGGTTCAGCTCTTCTTCGTAATACAGGCCCATGAGTATTTTCTCGCGTGGCGGCAGCGCGTCGATGGCATCGATCACGGATTGCCGGAAATCGGTATCGAGCAGGGAACGCAAGGGGTCGCTGTCCTCGTCCACGCAATGGCGGTCGAGGAAGCTGTCATTGCCGTCCGGGTCATGAAAGTCTTCGTAGTACACGAGCTGGTGGCCGCCGCCGTCGCCCAGCATTTCCTGGTAGTCGGCCAGCGACATTTTCAGCAGCTTCGCCACTTCCGACTCCGTCGGCGGGTGGCCGAGGCGCTGCTGCAAGGTGCTCATCGCCTCTTCGATCTTGCGCATGTTCTGGCGCATGCTGCGCGGCAGCCAGTCGCTGGTGCGCAATTCGTCGAGCATGGCGCCGCGGATGCGCAGCACGGCATACGTCTCGAACTGCGCGCCATGCGTCTCTTCATAGCGGCTGATGGCATCGAGCAGACCAATCATGCCGGCCTGGATCAGGTCATCGACCTCGACCGAAGGCGGCAATTTCGCCTTCATATGGTGCGCCAGACGCTTCACCAGCGGAATATGCTCCGTCAGCAAATAGTCCTTGTTCGATTTCCCTTTGACCGTGTACATAGGCTGCTTATTGTTTTCTCATCTTATCTGGTGCTACGGTTGGCTTCAGGCGCTGAACTGGTGCGGGCTCCCCGTCTGGTACAAGGTGCCGCCCAGCACCGGCGCCGCCGAACGGGCCAGCCGCTCGGCCAGTCCGCGAAACGCCACCGAGGCGCCCGCCAGCGGAAACGCATCGACCACGCTGCGGCCCAGGCGCGCCGCGCGGTGCAGATACTCATCGGCAGGCACCGAACCCATCGAGGTCAGCTTCACGGCCAGGTAGCGGCTCGCCGCCTGCGCCATATTATCGTATACCACTTTTGCTTCGGATTCGGAAGCGCCGGTGACGAGGATGCCGAAGGGACGGCGTCCCAGTTCCTGGCTCAGGCGCTTGATCAGGCAGTACGCCGCCTTGATTGAGGTGGCGCTGGTGGACACTTGCACGACGATATCCGATGAGGCCATCAGCGGCACGGGGAAGCAGTCGCCCTCGTCGGCCACGATGCCGTCGACCAGCACGATGCCGCTCTGGCGCGCCAGCACCTCGAAGGTCTTGCCCAGGCGGCGCAGTTCGTCCTCGCCCGCATAGTCCATGCTGTCCATCAAATGGTTGCGCGCGCCCAGGCTGGCCACACCGAAGCCTTGCGGCACCTGGTGGATGACCTGGTTCAAGCCGCACTGCTGGCGCGCCACGTCGCGCAGGCTGGCGCCGTGCGCCAGGCCCAGGCGCGCAGCCACGCCATCGCTGCCGCCGCTGGCGTCGAGCAGCAGCACGTCATTGCCGCCGTAGGCGAGCGAAGCGCCCAGGTTGACCAGCATGGCGCCCTTGTCGTCCTGCGGCGTGGCCGACAGGAACGTCATGACGCGCGGCTGCGGGCCGGCCAGCATGCGGCGCAAGCCTTCGGCCTGATCGAAATCGAAATTAGCCAAGGTGCACCCCGCGCGCTTCATTGTTGCGGGCGGCCGCCTGCGCCATCAGCAGCGGCAGTTCGGCATCGGAAAACTGCGTCGCCGCCGAGTCGCGCTTGAGCTTGAAGGCGCGGTCGATCAGGTAGCCGCGGTCGGCCAGGTACAGGTCTTCCGGCACGCGCTGGCCGTTCGACACATAAAACAGGTTCAGCTTCTGGCGGATCACCACGTCGAGCACATTGCCGATCGAGGCCGCTTCATCGAGCTTGGTCATGATGCAGCCGGCCAGGCCGCTGCCTTGATATGCGCGCACCACTTCGTTGAGGGTTTCCTGCGTCGCGGTGGAATTCAGGCACAACAAACGTTTCACGTCGGCGCCGGCGCCCGACAGCATGGCCACCTGCTCCGTCACCATCTGGTCGCGCTGGCTCACGCCGACCGTATCGATCAGCACCGTGTGCTTGTTCTTCAACTCCTTCAGGGCGATGCGCAGGTCCGCCTCGTCCTTCACCGAATGCACCATCACGCCGAGGATCTTGCCGTAGATGCGCAACTGTTCATGCGCGCCGATACGGTAGGCGTCCGTGGTGATCAGAGCCAGCTTTTCCGGGCCGTGGCGCATCACGCAGCGGGCGGCCAGCTTGGCCGTGCTGGTGGTCTTGCCGACGCCGGTCGGGCCGACCAGCGCAAACACGCCGCCCTGCTCCAGCATGGCGTCTTCATTGGCCACGGTATTGAGGTTGCGGCTCAGGACGGTCTTGATCCAGCGCATGCTTTGCGCGCCATCGAGGCCGGCGGGCAGCTTGTCGATCAGGTAGCGCGCCAGGCTGGCCGAGAAGCCGGCGGCCAGCATTTCGCGCAGCACGACGGCTTTTTGCGGCTCGCGCTGCTGCGTCGAACCCCACGAGATTTCCGCCAGCTGGGTTTCCATCATGCCGCGCATGGCGCGGATTTCATTCATCATGCCGCTCATCTCGGCGGCGGCGTTTTCCTTGACGTGCGCCAGCGCGCTGGCCATCATCTGCTGCATGCGGGCCATGTCCACTGGCTCGGAGGCAGCCTGGCGCGGCGCGGCAGGACGTGGCGCGGCCGGGCGCTGGGCCGGGGCGGCCGGACGCTGCGGCGTGGCGAACTGGGTCTGCAACTGGGGACGGGGCTGGGCCATTTCGGACGCGGCCGGCGGCGACGCCAGCGAAGCGGCATCGTCATTGGCCAGCGCGAGGATTTCCACCACGCCGTCGGCCTGGCGGTTCGACAGGATCACGGCATCGGGGCCCAGCGCTTCGCGCACCTTGCGCAGCGCATCGCGCGACGAGGCGCCCGTAAATTTCTTCACATTCATGACCGGCCTCCCAGGGCGGGGGTGGCGCAATATTGGCTGAACTGTGTGACCATCGTCGACTCCTGTTGCTTGAGTGCTGTCTTCCACATGGACACAGATCACCCGGACAGTTTCCATTATTAGCGATGCTTGCAGGAAATGATCGAAGGAACAGGACGGGAAAGTACCCGTTATTCAGTTTGCCGGGAG
>NZ_JABXFH010000103.1:0-3611 GCF_013372745.1 Janthinobacterium sp. BJB401
GGATCGTTCTCGCGGTGCATCAGGTGGTAGAAGTACATCCCCTCCTGCAGCGGCGCCAGCGGATAGATGTCCTGCACATTGGCCGCGCCACCGGGCACGCTGGCCACGATGCGGTCGATTTCGTCCTGGCTAAGTTCAACCAGTGGCAACATGGCCGGCGCGATGTGCCCGCATGCGGGAGGAATCAGGTTGGGCGGCGCCACAAAGGGCGCTTCGCCGGCACCCGCCAATGCATCCACTTTGGCCGCCAGCGCGCCCAGGCTCGACGCCTCATAGATCGTGCGGACATCGGTCTGCAGTCCGGCCTGCTGCATCGCTGCCAGCAATTGCACCACCAGCAGCGAGTGACCGCCAAGTTCGAAGAAGTTGTCGTGGGTGCCGACCTGTCCGACCTTGAGCACCTCGCCCCAGATCGCGGCGAGCTTGTGCTCCGTGTCCGTCTGCGGAGCGGTATATTCGTGCTGGAACTGGCTGGCGTCCGGCGCCGGCAGCGCCTTCCGGTCCACCTTGCCGTTGCGCGTCAGCGGCAATTGTTCGAGCAGCACGAAGGCGCCCGGCACCATATATTCCGGCAGGCTTGCCAGCAGATATTCGCGCAGCGCTGCGGCGGAAGCGTCCCGCCCTTCCTGCACGGTCAGATAGGCCAGCAGCCGCTTGTCGCCGGCGATATCCTCGCGCACGACCACCACGGCTGCAGCCACGGCCTCGTGCTGGACCAGCCGGCTTTCGATCTCGCCCAGCTCGATGCGGAAACCACGGATCTTCACCTGCTCGTCGATGCGGCCGACATATTCCAGGTTGCCGTCGGCCAGACGCCGTACCAGATCACCCGTGCGGTACAGCCGCGTACTGCTGGCCGGCTCGCCGGCGTCATGGAAGGGATTGGCGATGAAGCGTTCGGCGCTCAGTTCTGGACGGTTCAGGTAGCCGCGCGCCAGGCCGGCGCCGCCGACGTGGAGTTCGCCCACGACGCCGTCCGGCGTCAAGCCCCGCTGTGGCGTCAGGATCACCGCGCACAGGTCGGCCAGAGGATGGCCGATGACGCTGGGGTTGGACGTGTTCGTGATGTCGGCCATCAGCAGGCGGCGGTAGGTCACGTGCACCGTGGTCTCGGTGATACCGTACATATTAACCAGCTGCGGCATAGCGTCGCCGTGACGCGCGGCCCAAGGCTGCAGCGTGGCGACGTTGAGCGCCTCGCCGCCGAAGATCACGCAGCGCAGCGACAGTGGCGCCGGCTGCTCGCCGTCCACCACGATCAGCATGCCGAAGGCGCTCGGGGTCTGGTTCAGCACCGTCACCTGCTCCTTGCTCAGCAACTGATAGAAATCGGGCGCCGAACGAGCGACCCAGTGCGGCACCACGATCAGGCGGCCGCCATGCAGCAGCGCGCCCCAGATTTCCCATACCGAGAAGTCGAAGCCGAAGGAGTGGAACAGGGTCCAGACATCGCGTCCGTTGAAACCGAACTGGCCGGTGCTGGCGGCAAACAGCCGCGTGACATTGCGGTGCTCGATCAGCACGCCCTTGGGCAAGCCGGTCGAGCCGGACGTGTAGATCACATAGGCCAGGTTGTCCGGCCCATGCGCCGGCAGACGAGCCAGGTTGCAGTCCGCATGCGCCTGCAACTGGCCGGTGAAGGCTGGCGCATCGAGCGCGGCGATGATGACGGCGCGGCCGGCTGACAATTCAGCAGCCCGCTCCAGCAGCGATTCCTGCGTGAGCAGCAGCGACAGCGCGCTGTCCCCGGCCATATAGGCCAGGCGCTCGTTCGGATAGACCGGATCGAGCGGCACGTAGGCGCCGCCTGCTTTCAACACGCCCAGCAGGCCGACAATCATCTCCAGACCGCGTTCGGCGAAGATGCCGACCAGACTGTCCGGCCCCACGCCCTGTCCGCGCAGGTAATGGGCCAGACGGTTGGCCCGCGCATTGAGCTCTTGGTAAGTCAGCGACTGGCCCTCGAACACCACGGCCACCTGCTGCGGTGCGCCTTGCGCCTGCGCTTCAAACAATTCGTGCAGCGCGCTGTCGCCATCATGGCGCTGCGCTATCCGCGTGCCCACCGCCAGCAACTGCTCGTGCTCCTGCGGCGGCAGCACCGAAATATCGCCGGCGTTCATGTCCGGCTGCGACCGCAGCGCCTGCACCAGACCAGCCAGCGCCTGCTCCAGATAGCCAAGCACGCGCGACGGAACAATGCTGTGATGGACATGCGCATCGATCAGGAAGTCATCGCCCCGGTCGTCGATAGAAATCGTCATCGGATAATTGGTGCGCAGTCTGTAGGCAAGCAGCGCGATGTCGTCCGCAGAGGTATCCGTGCCCTGCCCGTCTGCCGATCGAGCGGCATTGCGATAATTCAGAATCGCGCTAAACAGCGGCACATTGCTTGCCAGGCCACTGCAGCGCTGCGCCAGCGATAGCGGTGCCTGTTCGTAGGACAGCAGCTCACGCAGCGCCAACTCCGTCTGCGTCACGAGACTATCCACGCTGATGCCTTCAAGCGTCAGGCGCAGCGGCAGCGTGTTGATGAACATGCCCAGCATGTTGCGCGCGCCGACCGTGCCTTGCAGGCGCCCGGACAGCACGGTGCCAAACACCACGTCGTCGCGCGCGCTGCAGGCGCCGATGACCAGCGCACAGGCCGCGTGGAACAGAGTTGCGGGGCTAATCCTGCGCTGCCTTGCCACTTGGCGAATATCGCGCGCCAGCGCCGCGTCCAGCGCTTTGCTGTCCTCAACGGTCGCGCTACCATCGCCATGCACGTTGAGCAACCTGAACGGCGCGGTCGGCTCTGTCACATCACCCAAGGTCTTGCGGAAAAAGTCCTCGATATCGCTGCGTCCGGCCTGGTCAAGCGCATGCGCGAGGAATTCTCGATAGGGAACTGGCTCCGTCAGAGCTGCCGCCTGGCCAGCCAAATGCGCCTGGATTTCCCGATGCAGCAGCATCGACGAGGTAGCGTCGTCGATCAGATGGTGACTTCGAAACAGCACATACACCTTGCCCGTGTGCGGCTCACGCGCGACGCAAACTTCCAGCATCGGCGCTCTGGCAAGATCCATCGGCCTGTTGAAGCGAGCTTCTAATTGGCTTTGCGGATCGCCCGCCGTGCCCAATTCGATCATCTCAACATTGAGTTCAAGCTGGCGATACACGACCTGCGCCGGAACCCGCAGCTGGTCGGACAGAATGGCGGTGCGCAGCACGTCATGCCGCGCAATCACACTGCGCAAAGCGTCCAGCAGCGCCTCGAACTGCGCCGGCGTGTCGACTGCGAACAGCGACGGAATGACATACGGATCGCTCTCGCGGTGCATCAGGTGATAGAAGTACATCCCCTCCTGCAGCGGTGCCAACGGATAAATGTCCTGCACGTTGGCCGCGCCACCGGGCACGGTGGCCACGATTCGGTCGATCTCGTCCTGGGTCAGATCAATCAGCGGCAGCATGTCCGGCGTGATGTGCGCGCACGCGGCGGGAATGCGGTTCGGCGGCGCGGCGAAAGCCGCTGTGCCGGCCGGTGAGACGTCAATTGCCGCCGCCAGCTCTGCCAGGGTGGCAGCCGCATACACACGGCGCACGTCGGCCTTGACCCCGGCCTGCTC
>NZ_JABXFH010000104.1:0-3406 GCF_013372745.1 Janthinobacterium sp. BJB401
GCTGCTACCCGTTATCGACAAGGACGTGCTGCTGGTGACCGACGGTTATGCCGCCTATCTGGCTTTTGCGAGGGAAGCAGGCATCAGCCACCAAGCAGTCAACTTGCGCGCTGGCATCCGTGTGCGAGGGGCCGCCCACGTGCAGAACGTCAATGCCTATCACAGCCGCTTGCGCGAATGGCTACGGCCCTTTCACGGCGTGGCGACGCGCTACCTGCCGAACTACCTGGGCTGGCGCTGGATACTCGACGCCAGGCGCATCCGTTCATCGGAAACGTTATTGAAAGCAACGTTGGGTGCATTCCCACACTTGACGGTGACATAGCCTTTTTTTGCCGTGGCGCAGCGACACCCGACATCACCGCGCACGCCAGCAACGTTGTCGGATTACGCCCGTTCGAACCTAATCCACCCCGCGCACGAGCAACTGCGCCACCTGCCCGACCCTGTCATCTACCGAACCTGACACATCGACAAAAGCGATCCCCCGCCGCGCCAGTTCGGCTTGGTACCACGCATGCTGGCGCGCACGGAAATCCTCGTCGCGGCGCGTGCCGTCCTGGATGAACGGGAAGTCGGGGGCGCACAGCAGCACCAGGTCGTAGCCGTGTTCGGCCAGCCGCGCCAGTTCCTGCTCGGCCTTGCCGAACATCTCGACGCAGTAAAAATACGTGGTCATGGGCGAGGTGTCGCAAAACAGCCAGCGCCGCGCCGCCAACAGCGCCTGCGCTTCGCGGCGCAGCTGCTCCCGGCCGATCTTGAGCAAATCGTCATAAACCAAAATACCATCCTGGCTTTCCCACAGTTCGCGCCCATATTCAGCCACCCAGGCCGTCTCGAAATGCGCCGCCAGCGCGGCCGCCAGGGTCGTCTTGCCGCTCGATTCGCCACCGAGCACGCACACACGCGTGACAAAATCAGCGCGCACGATGGGCGACAGGAAGGCGCCGTGCGCATGCGGATCTTGCCGCGCCACGGTACCGGACACGGGCACCAACGTTCTCGCCTGGTCCACGCTCAGGTGCGCCACCGTGCCCCGCGCATAATGCTGCTGCAGCACCTGTGCAAAGCCGGGGCCATAATCTTCGCTGGTAAAGACGGCATCGACGGGCAGTTCCAGCACCCTCCAGCACAGCCAGCCCATGAAGTGGCGATGCAGCTCGCCATCGTCGTCGTTGTGCGGCAGCGCGCGCGCCGGCACGCCGCGCGCCGCACACAGGGCAGCCAGGCGCGCATCGTCCAGTACCACGATCTGCGCCTGCGGGAACTGCGCGCGCAGCCAGCGTTCACGGCGCGCCGGCTCGCAGCCGGGAAATTCAGGCTTGGTGTAGCTGACCACCAGCAGTTCTTCGCTGGCGTCTTGCGCACGGTTGATCAACAGTTCGTGGCCCTGGTGCAGCGGGCAAAATTTGCCGACCACGAGGCCGCGTTTATATAGGTTCATGCCACTGCTTCCTGCAAATCCGAGGTGTATTGAATGATCTTGTCTTCCGCCAGCAAAGTCTCGACCGTGATGGCGCCGAAAAAAGGCGCGAGCAAGGCGCGCGCCTGGTCGGCCTGCGGCATGGCGCCCGGCGCCAGACGCAGCGCGATGGCGCCGTCGCCGTGCTGGTGCACGCCGAACAGGGCGATGGCCAGCGGTTTCAGGGCGTGCGTGATGTCGATATTGTTGATCCACTCGCCCTTGACCGTGCGATAGCGCAAGGGGCTGCGTCCCGCCAGCCCCACCAGCACGGGACCATGCGGGCCATGCGCCAGCGAGGCGTAATCGCCCGTGCGGTAGCGCACCAGGGGCAGGCAGAAATTGAAGCCGCCCGTCACGGTGATCTCGCCGCGCGCGCCATCGGGCACGGGCTGGCCCGCGCCATCGAGAATTTCCACATACAGACGGTGCTGCAGCAGCACGTGGCCGCCCGCCCGCTCATCGTAGACGGCAACGGGCCCCACTTCATTGAGCGAATAAATGTCGAGCACGGGGCAGCCGAATGCCGCTTCCAGGCGCGCACGCATGCCGGGCAACAGCATCATCGACACGGACATCAGCGCGGCCGGCTTGTGCTTCATGGGCAAGGTCAGGAGTTCGGCAAACGAGATGGGGTCGCCCGCGATCAGCTCCGGCGCCATGGCATCCAGGTAGCGCGCGCGGTCCTCCGGGTCGCGCCAGTCGTCCAGGTGCAGGTTGATCTTCGCCAGACCCGATTCATGCATCGTCGGCGTGACGGAGACATAGGTGAAGCAGCGGCGCTGGTGCCCCAGCAGCATCACGCCCACCTGGCCCGCGCCATGGCGCAGAGTCACGCCGAAACGGCGCAGCGCGCGCTTGTGGAAGGCCAGGTAACGGCCCGCCACCAGCGGGTGCGACGCGATCAGCAGCGGGTGTCCCGTGGTGCCCGTCGTCTGGAAATTGATCATGCGGGCCAGGTCCGCATCATCGGGCACGAAGGCGGCGATGTCGTGCGCCAGTTCGGCGCGGCTGATAGGCGCCACGTCCTGCAAGCGCGCTGGCGGCGAGCCGCAGGCGCGGTAATGCGGCACCGTGGCGTAGGCCGTCCTGAGAAAACCGGTCAGCCAGGGCGGCGGCGCGTCTGTGCTCCAGCCTATCTCCGCCTGCATGACTTCCTGCTCGTAGGCGCGCAGCGCTTCCACTTCCGCGGCCAGCAGCTTGTTGCCGCTGCGGTTGCGGTAGACGGGCGCCGCCGGATGGCTGCGCAGTTTTTCCAGCATGCGCGCACCCGCCTGTGTCAGGGTGGGACAGTACTCGTGGTCCGATTCCCAGGCGCCACCCGGCAGATTGACGTCAGGTTTGCCAGCGAGCGTCATTCGCGCGACCACTTGTCGGCCGATTCCTCGGCCGCCTTTTTTGCCAGCGCCTCGCGGATTTCACGCGCGCGCTGCTCGGCCAAGCGGCTCGCTTCGAGCAGGCGGCGGCGTTCCGTGCCGCTGATGGCGGACAAGCGGTCCGTGGCCTGCGCCACGCTTTCGTCGCGGGGCCGAAAGCCCAGGCGCGCCAGCACGATGCGCGCCAGTTCCTCGCGCCGTTCGGGGTCTTGCGTGAACTGGTGGGCCGGCGTGGCAGCGGCCAGTTCGCGCGCCGCCTCGCCCAGCAACTGCAGCAAGTCGTGCTGCGGCAGCCGCTGCCCGATGAACCAGTCGTCGGCCAGCAGCCAGCACACGATCATGGCCAGAGCCAGCCGGTTGCGGTCCGCCTTCACTTGCGCGCCGATAAAACCCTGCAGGGACGCGGCCGGCGCGCGGGCGCCATGCAGCAGCAAAATGTCGTTGACGAGCGCGGCAACGGCCACGGCCTGCGCATTGGCGACGCCGGCGATGCGGGGCTCGGCCAGGAATTCGACGGGCGTGTCGGCCAGACGGTGGGTCAGGGTTTCGAGCAATGGGCCAGGAGTAT
>NZ_JABXFH010000105.1:0-3316 GCF_013372745.1 Janthinobacterium sp. BJB401
TTGTTCGAACAGGCCATGCAAGGTCTGCTCGTGCGCGTGCGCGTGCTCCTGCGCATGCGCGGTACTGTTCCACTCCAGCAGCAACTGTTCGCGTTCATGCGGCGGCAGCACCTCGACGGCAACCGTCGGCATGTGCGGCGACCGCTCCAGCGCTTCAACCAGGTTCTCCAGCGCCGTCTGCATGTAGCTGCACACTCGTTCGGGCTGAGCCTGCGCGTTGACTTGGACGGACAACAGGAAATCGTCGCCAAAGTCATCCACCGACAACGTGACAGGATAATTAGTGCCCTCTTCCGTGCCCAGGTTCTCGATTCCGCGCCATGCCTCATGGGTGTTGAGCGCTTCGCCGAGGGTGCTGTGACGATAGTTCAGCAGGGCCGTAAACAAGGGAGCGGGAGCCTCGATGCCGCTGCAGCGTTGCGCCAGCGCCAAGGGGGCATGCTCGTGGTTCACCAGCCGGGCCAGCAGGGCGTGGGTATGGCGCACGCCATGCGCCACGCTTTCCGGCCCCACCGCCAGGCGAATCGGCAGGGTGTTAATGAATACGCCAGGCACACGGTCAACATCCACCCCGCCCCGCATGCGTCCGAACAGCACCGTGCCGAACACCACATCGCGGCGGCCAGTCAGGCGCGCAAGCACTTGCGCCCACGCCAGGTGCATCAGGCTGGCCGGGCTGACGCCGAGCTTGCGCGTCTGGCGGCGAATCCGGTTGCCCAACCCGGCGCCGATATGCCGGCTGGCCTCTTTCATGGAGGCCCAGTCTCCCTGCACGCCGACCAGGCCAAAAGGCGCAGTGGGTTCTTCGATATTGGCCAGCATCTCGCGGAAGAACTCCTCATGTTCTTCCGGGCTGAGGCCCAGGCGGGCCTGCGCCACGAAATGACGGAACGGCACCGGCGGCGGCAAGCCCGCCTCCTCGTCGGCGAGGATCGCCTGGATTTCTTCGATGATGATCTCCAGCGTCGCATGGTCGGAGGCGAAGTGGTGCTGCATAACCTGCAGCAGCCAGCGCTGATTCACCGGATCATGCGCCAGGAAAGCGCGCGTCAAAGGCGCCTGCCGTGCGTCGATGCGGTAATGACCAGGGCTGAAGCGCGCCTTCAGTTGGGCGGCAATGTCGCCGTCGCAGCGATCAAAGCTGACTTCCTCGACAAGCGCCTGCGCCTGGCGCCACACAACCTGCACCGGCTCCCGCAGCCCTTCCCATGCGATGGCCGTGCGCAGGATGTCATGCCGCGCGATCACTTTTTGCAGCGCCTGGACAAAGGCATCGAGCCTGGCGCGTTCGTCGAAGGCCAGTAGCGTCGGCAACAGGTAGACGTCGCCCCGCTCCTGGACCAGGTAATGGAACAGGATGCCTTCCTGCAGCGGCGCCAGCGGATAGATATCCTGAATATTTGCGGCGCCGCCCGGTACCGCCGCGACAACATTGGCAATCTCGTCCTCATCCAGGTCCGCCAGCGTCAGCATCGCGGGGGTAATCACCCGGCTATTGGCCGGGATCAGGTTGGGCGGCACCTCGACGGCGCGTTCCTCGCGTCCCAGCGCTGGCAGCACACCGGCGATGGTCGGCGCCGCGAACAGCGCGCGTACCGTGGTTTCCATGCCGGCATCGCGCATGCGCTCGATCAGGCCGATCGCCAGCAGCGAGTGCCCGCCCAGTTCGAAGAAGTTGTCATGGATGCCGACGCGATCAAGGTGCAGCACCGCCGCCCAAATTTCCGCCATTTTCTTCTCGATGCGGGTGCCTGGCGCCACATAGCCGCCATCCGCCCTGGCGGTGTCCGGCGCCGGCAGCGCCTTGCGGTCCACCTTGCCGTTCGACGTGAGCGGCATCTCGTCGAGCACCATGAAGTGGGTCGGTACCATGTATTCCGGCAGTGTGCGGCGCAGATGCTGCACGATGCTTTTCTGCAGCATCGCATGGAACTGGGATGGCAGCGGCTGATTCGCATGCTGCACCTCTCCCTTGTACAGCTCGCTCCAGTCGATCACGCGGTCGGTCCGCGTGAAGACGGCATGCAGGTGGCCTTGGCTGCCCGAAGCGCTCTGGAGATGCAGGCAATAGCCATGTTGCCGTGCCAGCAGTTCCAGTGCATCACGCGCCACGCCGGTGGTTTGCTCGGCAGAGAGCACGCGGCGCAGGTCGGCGACCGTCGCCTCTTCGCCCAGCTCGGCCAGCTTGGCATAGGCGGCGACGTCGTAGGCCACGCGCTCGTCGGCGATGCCCTTGATGGCCAGTTCCTCTACCCCTTGCGCCAGCTGTGTCTCCAGCCCCGCCATGTCCTGCCGCAGCTCGCTCCACGCCTGCCACACCGGCGCGCTGTGCGATTGCACCTCGCCGATGGTAATGACGACGTCAAAGCGGTAGCGAGTCATCTCGTTCAACGCCTGCCCGCGCTTAGGCAAGGTCTCGATCCGACTGATCTGCGGGAAGGCCGCGCGCAACGAGTGGAAGTAAGCCGGGTCCACCAGCAGCTCGGTTTCCCGGTTCAGGCCGCGCGCGGCGGCCTGGCGCACCTGACCCAGTTTGTACTGCGGAGCATGGTGCAGCGCTATCGACGAATGGAATACTTTGTGCAGACCGAAGTGGCGTATATCACCCAGGAAGATCCTGCCCTGCGCACCGATCTTGCCGATGGCGGCCGCCAGCACATCCTGCAAATAGGCGAAATTCGGGAAGTACTGGGCCACCGAGTTGATGATCACGGTGTCGAAGCCGGCCGCAGGGATCTCGGCCAGACGGTCGGCCGGATAGGCGAACAGGCGCACGTCGGCCCCTTGCAGCTCGTCCGCGCGCAGTTGCGCCGCCAGCTTGCCGATAACGATGTCGGAAATATCGCTGCCATAATAACGCTTGCAATGCGGCGCGATCCGGTGCAGTAACAGTCCGGTACCGCAACCAATTTCCAGCACCCCTTCCGGTTTCAGGCCGAGGATGCGCTCGACGGTCTCACCGACCCATTCCTGCATTTCATGCTCGGGGATGGCCTGGCGGTCATAGCTGCTGGTCCAGCCGACGGTATTGAAGGTTTCGTCTTCCGATACGGCCGGCTGCTCGTAGATCTGGTTCCAGATATCGCCCCAGTCCGCAGTGTGGTCCGCGCCTGGCTTGAGTTCGGCAACCAGTTTGTCGGCATGGGTATGGAGATAAGCGACCAGCCGCCTCTGGTTCGGCACGTCCTCGCGCGCCATCACGATTGCCTGCGACACCGCGGAATGCTGGGCCAGCGCCGCCTCGATCTCGCCTAGCTCGATACGGAAACCGCGGATCTTGACCTGATGATCCAGTCGGCCCAGGTAGTCGATATTG
>NZ_JABXFH010000106.1:0-3014 GCF_013372745.1 Janthinobacterium sp. BJB401
AGAGGCTAACGTTATAGGGACAAGCGAATAAGTGCACATGGTGGATGCCTTGGCGATTACAGGCGATGAAGGACGTAGTAGCTTGCGATAAGCTGCGGGGAGTGAGCAAACACACTTTGATCCGCAGATTTCCGAATGGGGCAACCCACCCTTTTAGGGTATTGCATACTGAATACATAGGTATGCAAGGCGAACGCGGCGAACTGAAACATCTAAGTAGCTGCAGGAAAAGAAATCAACCGAGATTCCCAAAGTAGCGGCGAGCGAAATGGGAAGAGCCTGTACGTGATAGTCGGACTGATAGAAGAATCCTCTGGAAATAGGAACCGTAGCGGGTGATAGTCCCGTATTCGAAATCAGACCGGTGATACTAAGCGTACGACAAGTAGGGCGGGACACGTGACATCCTGTCTGAATATGGGGGGACCATCCTCCAAGGCTAAATACTCGTAATCGACCGATAGTGAACCAGTACCGTGAGGGAAAGGCGAAAAGAACCCCGGAAGGGGAGTGAAATAGATCCTGAAACCGTGTGCATACAAACAGTAGGAGCGGACTTGTTCCGTGACTGCGTACCTTTTGTATAATGGGTCAGCGACTTACATTCAGTGGCAAGGTTAACCATATAGGGAAGCCGTAGAGAAATCGAGTCCGAATAGGGCGATCAGTCGCTGGGTGTAGACCCGAAACCAAGTGATCTACTCATGGCCAGGATGAAGGTGCGGTAACACGCCCTGGAGGTCCGAACCCACTAATGTTGAAAAATTAGGGGATGAGCTGTGGGTAGGGGTGAAAGGCTAAACAAACTTGGAAATAGCTGGTTCTCTCCGAAAACTATTTAGGTAGTGCCTCAAGTATCACCATCGGGGGTAGAGCACTGTTATGGCTAGGGGGTCATTGCGACTTACCAAACCATTGCAAACTCCGAATACCGATGAGTGCGAGCTTGGGAGACAGACGTCGGGTGCTAACGTCCGGCGTCAAGAGGGAAACAACCCAGACCGCCAGCTAAGGTCCCAAAGATTGGCTAAGTGGAAAACGAAGTGGGAAGGCTAAAACAGTCAGGATGTTGGCTTAGAAGCAGCCATCATTTAAAGAAAGCGTAATAGCTCACTGATCGAGTCGTCCTGCGCGGAAGATGTAACGGGGCTAAGCCAGTCACCGAAGCTGCGGATATCTAGCAATAGATATGGTAGGAGAGCGTTCTGTAAGCCTGCGAAGGTGTCTTGTAAAGGATGCTGGAGGTATCAGAAGTGCGAATGCTGACATGAGTAGCGATAATGGGGGTGAAAAGCCTCCACGCCGTAAGCCCAAGGTTTCCTGTTCAACGTTCATCGGAGCAGGGTGAGTCGGCCCCTAAGGCGAGGCAGAGATGCGTAGCTGATGGGAAGCAGGTTAATATTCCTGCACCGTCGTATGATGCGATGGGGGGACGGATCGCGGAAGGTTGTCTGACTGTTGGAATAGTCAGTTTCTGTCTCATAGAAGGCGCTTAGGCAAATCCGGGCGCGGAATTCAAGGGGATGGGACGAGTGCACTTGTGCACGAAGCAATCGGAAGTGGTTCCAAGAAAAGCCTCTAAGCTTCAGTCATACGAGACCGTACCGCAAACCGACACAGGTGGGCGAGATGAGTATTCTAAGGCGCTTGAGAGAACTCGGGAGAAGGAACTCGGCAAATTGGTACCGTAACTTCGGGAAAAGGTACGCCCCGGTAGCTTGATTGGTTTACTCCATGAGGGTGAAAGGGTTGCAATAAACTGGTGGCTGCGACTGTTTAATAAAAACACAGCACTCTGCAAACACGAAAGTGGACGTATAGGGTGTGACGCCTGCCCGGTGCTGGAAGATTAAATGATGGGGTGCAAGCTCTTGATTGAAGTCCCAGTAAACGGCGGCCGTAACTATAACGGTCCTAAGGTAGCGAAATTCCTTGTCGGGTAAGTTCCGACCTGCACGAATGGCGTAACGATGGCCACACTGTCTCCTCCCGAGACTCAGCGAAGTTGAAATGTTTGTGATGATGCAATCTACCCGCGGCTAGACGGAAAGACCCCATGAACCTTTACTGTAGCTTTGCATTGGACTTTGAACCAATCTGTGTAGGATAGGTGGGAGGCTTTGAAGCGGGGACGCTAGTTCTCGTGGAGCCAACCTTGAAATACCACCCTGGTTTGTTTGAGGTTCTAACCTTGGTCCGTTATCCGGATCGGGGACAGTGCATGGTAGGCAGTTTGACTGGGGCGGTCTCCTCCTAAAGTGTAACGGAGGAGTTCGAAGGTACGCTAGATACGGTCGGACATCGTGTTGATAGTGCAATGGCATAAGCGTGCTTAACTGCGAGACTGACAAGTCGAGCAGGTACGAAAGTAGGACATAGTGATCCGGTGGTTCTGTATGGAAGGGCCATCGCTCAACGGATAAAAGGTACTCTGGGGATAACAGGCTGATTCCTCCCAAGAGTTCATATCGACGGGGGAGTTTGGCACCTCGATGTCGGCTCATCACATCCTGGGGCTGTAGCCGGTCCCAAGGGTATGGCTGTTCGCCATTTAAAGTGGTACGTGAGCTGGGTTTAAAACGTCGTGAGACAGTTTGGTCCCTATCTGCCGTGGGCGTTGGAAATTTGAAGGGGGCTGCTCCTAGTACGAGAGGACCGGAGTGGACGAACCTCTGGTGTACCGGTTGTCACGCCAGTGGCATTGCCGGGTAGCTAAGTTCGGAAGAGATAACCGCTGAAAGCATCTAAGCGGGAAACTTGCCTTGAGATGAGATTTCCCAGAGCCTTGAGCTCTTTGAAGGGTCGTTCGAGACCAGGACGTTGATAGGCTGGGTGTGGAAGTGCAGTAATGCATTAAGCTAACCAGTACTAATTGCCCGTACGGCTTGTCCCTATAACCTTAGCAGGTACAGAGGATAAGACGGTACAACGTTGTGAGTTTGTTGATACTACCAGTCATTACCCCAATCTTTGCTTCTTCCAGATTCAGGCTTTGTCGTCCTACAGGAGACAAA
>NZ_JABXFH010000107.1:0-2984 GCF_013372745.1 Janthinobacterium sp. BJB401
GCGCGGTGTGCTGCCGGATAGCCTGGTCGGCATCTGCATCGACCGCTCGCTGGACATGATTGTCGCGATGCTGGGCATCCTCAAGGCCGGCGGTGCCTATGTGCCACTGGACCCGGCGTATCCCGAGGCGCGGCTGGCTTACATGGTCGCCGACGCAAGGCTTGGCACCGTGCTCACCCAGCGCGCGCTAGTGGAACGCAGGGTGGTGGATGCGGCGCTGGCGCTGTGCCTCGATGACGAGGCGGTCCAGGATCAGTTGACGGCGCAAGGCGCCGGCAATGTCGCGCCACCCGCCATCGGTCTGGACTCGTGCAGTCTAGCCTATATCATTTACACTTCCGGCTCGACCGGCAATCCCAAAGGGGTCATGATCGAGCATGCGAGTTTGGTGAATCTGGCCCGGTCGATCCGCCGACGGCTTGACCTGACCGGCGCGGAGAGCATACTGCAGTTCTCCACGATTAATTTCGATGTGTCGATTGCCGAAATCTTCGGCGCGCTGTGCAATGGCTCGCGGCTGGTGCTGCGTACGGACAGCTGGCCGCAGTCGCCCGAGCAGTTCTGGGAGCGCTGCGCTGCGCTCGATATCAACATCCTGTGCCTGCCGACGGCCTACTGGCACGAACTGGCCAAGGACAGCCGCGCGGTTCCGGCGCCGTGCATACGCCAGATCAGTATAGGCGGCGAACAGGTCAACCGGGCGATGATTGCGGAATGGTACAAGCGTGCCGACAATGTCCGCATTGCCCTGCATAACGTCTACGGTCCGACCGAATGCACGGTCGACACGACGGTGGTCCAACTGGTCGAGGGCGTGAGCAATATCGGCAAGCCGATTGAAAACTACAGTCTGTATGTGCTGGGGCCGGCAATGAGTCTGGTGCCGGCCGGCGCACCGGGCGAACTGTATGTCGGCGGCGTGGGACTGGCGCGGGGTTACCTGCATCGCCCGGACCTGACGGCGGAACGGTTCGTGGTCAATCCCTTTCATGATGCCCATCGGCGCCAGAGCAGCAGCCGGCTGTACAAGACGGGCGACCTGGTGCGCTACCTTGCCGATGATAACTTGGAGTTCCTGGGACGCGCGGACGGCCAGGTCAAGATCCGCGGCTTCCGCATCGAACTGGGCGAGATCGAGAGCCAGTTGGCGGAGCATGAAGCCGTCGGCATCGCGGCGGTGGTGGCGCGCGACAGCAGTAGCGGCGAGAAGCGTCTGGTCGCCTATTTAACGCCGAAGGACGGCGTAGAGCCGGATCAGTCGCTGGCGGCCGAACTGAAAGCTTATCTGAAGCAGCTCATGCCCGACTACATGGTGCCATCGGCCTGGGTGGTACTCGCCGCGCTGCCACTGACGCCGAACGGCAAGGTCGACGCCAGGGCCCTGCCGGCGCCGGACGCCGGACTGTGGCAGCCGGCCTATGTGGCGCCGCGCAATGACGCGGAGCACACGATGGCGGAGATCTGGGCCGATATGCTCCAGGTGGAGCGGGTTGGCATACACGACAATTTCTTCGAGCTTGGAGGGCACTCGCTGCTGGCAATCGGCCTGATCGACCGGATGCGCGAAGCCGGTCTGGTCACAACGGTGGGCGCGCTGTTCAGCATGCCGACGATTGCCGATGTGGTGGACACGCTGGGGTGCCGTGAGCAAACCGTCGAGGTGCTGCCCAACCTGATTCCCGCCGGCTGCCAGGCTATCGGACCGGAGCTGTTGCCGCTGGTCGAGCTAAGCCAGCAGGAAATCGATGGTATCGTCATGGCAGTGCCGGGCGGCGCGGCTAATATCCAGGATATCTATCCGCTCGGTCCGCTGCAGGAAGGAATTTTGTTCCACCACCTGCTGCAGCAGCAGGGCGATGTGTACCTGCTGCCGATGCTGCTGGCCTTCGATGGGCGCGCCACGCTCGATGCCTTCGTTGCGGCGCTGCAGCAGGTCATTGCACGGCATGATGTACTGCGTACCAGCGTGGCATGGGAGGGTCTGAGGGAGCCTGTGCAGGTGGTATGGCGCGATGCGCCGGCGTTGATCGTCGACGTCAACTTTGCCCCCCTGGATGGCGATATCGCCGCACAGATGGACGCGCGTTACGATCCGGCGCATTACCGTATCGACGTGCGGCAGGCGCCGCTGACGCATGCCTTCGTGGCCCACGACCCCGTGAACGGGCGGTGGTTGTTGAAAATCATCCAGCACCACCTTGTCTCCGACCATGCGACGCTGGAAATCATCATCGGCGAAATCCGGGCCATCCTCGCGAACGAGGCATCGCGGTTGCCGTCGCCGGTACCGTTCCGCCAGTTCGTGGCGCAGGCGCGCCTTGGCGTCAGCCGCAACGAACATGAGGCTTTCTTCCGCGAGATGCTGGCTGATATCGACGAACCGACCATCCCCTTCGGCCTGGCCGATGTGCAGGGGAATGGCAGGGACGTACGCGAAGCGACCCAGATCATCGGCGCAGAACTGGCGGGTAAGCTGCGTCATGAAGCGAGCCGGCTGCGGGTGAGTGCCGCCAGTCTGATCCATCTGGCGTGGGCACAGGTGCTCTCGCGCCTGACCGGCCACCGCGACGTGGTGTTCGGCACGGTGCTGTTTGGCCGCATGCGCGGTGGGGAGAAGGTAGCCCAGGTTCCTGGCGTGTTCATCAACACGCTGCCGATCCGTTTGGCGGTGGGGCAGCAGGAGGTGGCGCAGAGCGTGCGGCGCACCCACGAGTTGCTGACCCGGCTGGTCCACCATGAGCACGCGCCGCTGGCGCTGGCGCAGCGCTGCAGCAGCATCGAAGCGCCTTCGCCGCTGTTTACGTCGCTGTTGAACTATCGGCATACGGCCCCCGGCCAGACGGGCGGCGGCGATGCGGCATGGCGCGGCATCCAGACCCTGAGCACGGAGGAACGCAATAATTATCCGGTCACGCTGTCGGTGGACGACTTCGGCGACGACTTCATGCTGACCGTGCAGCTCAGTGTGCAGGCCGAGCCGGGCT
>NZ_JABXFH010000108.1:0-2710 GCF_013372745.1 Janthinobacterium sp. BJB401
GTCAAGGTGGTCAGCCTGGACAGCGGCTGGCAGGCGCTGTCCGGCTATGGCCGCGACAATCCGAGCGCAGCGGTGCAGCCTGCCCATCTGGCCTATGTGATCTATACTTCCGGCTCGACCGGGCAGCCCAAGGGCGTGCAGATCGCGCATCGCGGCGCCTGTAACCTGGCGGTCAGCCAGCAGGCCATGTTCGGCGTGGCCGACGATAGCCGCGTGCTCGGGTTCGCATCGCTGAGCTTCGACGCGGCGACTTTCGAATGGATCATGGCGCTGCTGCGCGGCGCGGCCTTCCACGTCTGCACGGAGGAACAGCGGCACAATCCGGCCGCGATCCAGACCTTCCTGCGCGAGCACGGCATCACGCATGCGACCTTGCCGCCGGCGCTGTTGCCGCACCTGGACAGCGGCGCGGGCTATGCGCTGGAGACCCTGGTGCTGGCGGGCGAAGCCTGCGGCGCGCAGGTGGTGGCGCCGTGGCTGTCGGTATGCCGGGTATTCAATGCCTACGGACCGACTGAAAATACGGTTTGTGCCACCACGGCCGAACTGCGGCCAGGCCAGGCCATCACAATTGGCCGCCCGATTGCCAACACCCAGGTTTATATCCTGGACCGGCATCTGCAGCCGGTGCCGCTTGGCGTGCCAGGCGAGATCTACATTGGCGGCGTGGGCGTGGCACGCGGCTACCTGAACCGGCCGGAATTGACGGCGGAACGGTTCATCGACGATCCGTTCAACGCTCGTACCGGCGCGCGCCTGTACCAGTCGGGCGATCTGGGCCGGTGGTTGGCCGACGGCAATATCGAGTACCTGGGCAGGAATGACTTCCAGGTCAAGCTGCGCGGCTTCCGCATCGAGCTGGGAGAGGTCGAAGCCCGTCTGGCGCAGTGCGAAGGCGTGAAGGAGGCAGTGGTGATCTCCCGTGACGACGCCACGGGCGACAAGCGCCTGGTGGCTTATCTGACTCTGCTGGGAGGGTGGGACGCTTCCGCCGCCGCGCTGCGCGAGCACCTGCTGGCGGGTCTGCCGGAATACATGGTGCCGAGCGCATTCGTGGTGCTGGAGCGATTCCCGCTCACGCTGAACGGCAAGCTCGATCGCAACGCGCTGCCTGCGCCGGGCCAGTCCGCGTTGGCGACCAGAGAATATGAAGCGCCGCAAGGCGAAGTGGAAGAAGCGCTGGCGCGCATCTGGCAGGAGGTACTGGGCGTCGAGCACGTAGGCCGCCAGGACAACTTCTTTGAACTGGGTGGCCACTCACTGTTAGCGATTGGCCTGGTCGAACGGATGCACCAGGCCGGCGTGGAAACGAGCGTGCGTGCGCTGTTCGGTGCGCCGACGATTGCCGGCGTGATCGAAGCGCTGGAACAGCGCGAGCGCGCCGTTGTCGTACCGCCCAACCTGATTCCGGCCGAGAGCCAGGTCATCACGCCGGCGATGCTGACGCTGGTCGAGCTGAGTCAGGATGAGATCGACCGCGTCGTTGCCACGGCGATGGGCGGCGCGGCGAATGTGCAGGATATCTATCCTCTGGCGCCGCTGCAGCAGGGGATACTGTTCCACCACATCCTGCAGCAGCAAGGCGATGTGTACCTGACGCCGACACTGCTGGCGTTCGACGATCGCGCCAGACTCGATGCGTTTGCGCAGGCACTGCAGAGGGTGGTGGCGCGCCATGACATCCTGCGCACGGCAATCGCGTGGGAAGGATTGAGGGAGCCGGTACAGGTGGTGTGGCGCCAGGTGCCCGCGATGATGGAGATGGTCAGCTTCGACGCCGGGGACGGTGACATCGCCGCCCAGCTGGAGGCCCGCTACAATCCGGGGCACTTCCGCGTCGATGTGCGCCAGGCGCCGCTGATGCGCGGCTTTGCCGCCCATGATGGCGCCAACGGCCGATGGCTGTTGCGCCTCATGCTGCATCATCTGATCGCCGACCACGTGACGCTGGAGATTATCGCCACCGAAGTGGACACCATTCTTGGCAAGGGCGAGGCCGCGCTGGACAGGCCGGTGCCGTTCCGCGATTTCGTCGCCGAAGCCCGGCTTGGCGTGAGCCAGCAGGAGCACGAGGTCTTCTTCCGCCGCATGCTGTCGGATATCGACGAGCCGACCGCGCCTTTAGGACTCGTCAATGTTCAATCCGACTGGGCCGCGACGGCAGAGGCCAAACAGGCGCTTGATGCGGATCTGGCCAGCCGGATTCGCCAGCAGACGCGCAAGCTGGGCGTCAGCCCGGCCAGCCTGATGCACGTGGCCTGGGCGCAGGTCCTGGCCCGTTTGAGCGGACGGCAGGACGTGGTATTCGGCACCATGCTGTTCGGCCGAATGCGCGGTGGCGCAGCGATGGCGCGGGTGCCCGGCATCTTTGTCAATGCCTTGCCGGTGTGCATCAGGGTCGGACAGGATGGCGTCGAGCAGAGCGTGCGCAATACGCAGGCGCTGCTAGCCGAGTTGATGCATCACGAGCATGCCTCGCTGGCGTTGGCGCAGCGCTGCAGCGCCGTCGAACCGTCGGCACCGCTGTTCACCGCTCTGCTGAATTACCGGCACAACACCGTCAGCCAGGACGCCGCCCATGCGGAATGGAGCGGAACCGAGGTACTGCGCTCGGAAGAGCGCACCAATTATCCGCTCAGCCTTGCGGTAGACGACTGGGGCGATGGCTTTGATCTGACCGTGCAGATCAGTGTGCAGGCCGAGCCGGGCC
>NZ_JABXFH010000109.1:0-2423 GCF_013372745.1 Janthinobacterium sp. BJB401
ATTCCTTGATATTATGATCAGTGAAACTCCAAATTCCGCGCCGTTTCCCGTCGATTTTTTTTTAAATCCGTCGATGAAAGAACAATCCGAAATTGCCAAGGAGGCATGTGCTAATGAAGGTAGCGCGCCGTGCAGTATTCCAGTGAGGGTTGGGATTTTCTTTGATGGAACCAATAACAATCTGGAGCGCGATAAGAATGGGGTTAGAACGGGCGTACTCGATCAAAAAACAAAGAAACCCATACCTATTGATGATGTTGTAGTAGATCCCAATGACGCCAGTCATAGCAATGTGGCGCGTCTATTTTCTGCTTTTCCATCTGATAAGCGGGGTGCCGGGTATTACCGATATTACATTCCTGGCGTGGGAACGCCATTTAAGGAAATTGGTGAACTGACTGAGTCTGATGAGGGGAAGGCTTTTGCCAAAGGAGGGCAGCCACGCATTATATGGGGGTTGTTGCAGGTTTTAAATGCAGTTCATCGAACGGTATACGGAGATGAAACTCCATTATATAAATCAGATAAGGCTGGCGAACTTGCCCGTACTTATGATAATGACGTAGGCCACAAAAAGGTGCCGCATCCCTCAACTGGCAGGGAGCGTTTCATGACCCACTCTGACTGGTTCGCTGAGCATATTGAAAAACTCAAAGCGGCGATGGCGGCACAACCGAAGCCGCATATTCCATCGCTGACCTTGTCCGTGTTCGGTTTTTCGCGTGGCGCCGCCGAGGCGGTGGCGTTTTGCCAGTTGTTTGCCGATTTGCTCACACCGCCCAAAGATAAGGTGCAGAAGTTTGCCGGCATCCTTGCCAGCATCGATTTTCTTGGCGTCTTTGATACGGTGGCAACCGTGGGCAGTTCGGGGTCGGTGGCGAAAACCACGATCGCGCCTGGCGCGATGTTCGATGGCCATTGGGCCTGGGCCAATGAATTGCTCAAGCCATTGCCGTCCTGCGTCCAGGCAGGTCTGCATTGTATTGCCACGCATGAGCAGCGCATGAATTTTCCCGTCACGCGCCTGGAAGGGAAAATCGAGGAAGTATATTTTCCTGGCGTCCACTCCGATGTCGGGGGCGGTTATGGCCCGGGCGAGCAGGGAAAGGGGCGTGGCGGACAAGCGGCCTTGCTGTCGCAAATTCCGCTGGCGCATATGTTCAAGGAGGCTCGCCTCAAGGGCGTGCCTTTGAGGCCGTTCAGCAAACTGGAAGCTACGGTGCAAGTTGATTTCCAGGTCAGTCAAGAGCTTGCCAAGGCATGGGAAGCATATACCGCCGAGCTTAACAAGCAAGGCGGTTTGCTGAGCAAGCACATGGAGCTGTATTACCGCTGGCGCGCCGTGCGCGTCAAGACCTTGGAGGCCACGGCCAGCTTCAAGGCGGCCAGCGCGCAGGAGCGGGAGGATCTGGGTTCCTATAACCGCTTGCTAGCAGGCGATCTGGAAGCGCTGCGCGCGCGCAAAGCCTTCCTTCATGGCGATGAGGGGCAACCGTTCAGCGCCCGG
The DNA here is from genome assembly GCF_013372745.1 of Janthinobacterium sp. BJB401. Classification (NCBI taxonomy): domain Bacteria; kingdom Pseudomonadati; phylum Pseudomonadota; class Betaproteobacteria; order Burkholderiales; family Oxalobacteraceae; genus Janthinobacterium; species Janthinobacterium sp. BJB401. The sequence continues at coordinate 1,508 of NZ_JABXFH010000109.1, forward strand.
GACATTGCGCGCATCAATCACTGGCAATACTATCGCGCCCAAAATCACATCTCCTTGGATGATTGGGAAGCATGGGCGCTCGACATATTCGATCACCCCAAACCGCTGCCGCCCGAAGTGATGCGTTTTTTTGACGACTATGTGCATGATTCCCTGGCCGGCTTTTATATGGCAGGCGAAGTGACGGAATACGACAAGCGGGCCAGGATCGCCTCGTTCGCCGATAAACCGCCTAAAGACGGCTTTTATAAACGCGTATATGAGCTCAGCCGAAAGACGGAAGCCGCGCAACTGAAACAGAAGAATGGCGAAGCATTGACGCCGGAAGAGGAAGCACTGGTCAAGGAAGCGCAGTATGGCACTCCCTATCCGATCCGTACGGATGCCGACAGCGCCGACATGCGTAGCAGGCTGATCACCACGCAAACCTATACGCGGCGCGAGGGTGGCGGCTATATCTTGCGCCGAGGCTATTACCCGCAAAGTGGTTTCTTCCGGAAAAGCGTGCACGAGAAGGAGCTGCAACGCATGCCGACGGCCGGCATCGAGGCGAAAGAAGCACCCGAAGAATTTGTGTGGAGCGAAAACTTAACACAGGATATTGCGCAAGCCAAAGCCGATGAAGAGATTTACCTGGCGCAGCAGCGCTATGCAACGCGTGCCGAGGCGCTCGCATAGAGCGTGATTTCAGCGCGGCTGGAGCCGGGTAGATTCATTTGGCGATTTTATAGATAGCGATGACATCATGACGACGTTGCTCAAGCACCATTGCTGGCGAGTCCTCTTGCTGGCCGCATGTTTACCCGGCGTCGCCACGGCCGCGAGCATTCAGGCGCTGAATTATTCTTCGCGCGAAGTCGATTACATCGCGGTTGAAAATCCTGGCAATACCAACAGCGGCGGCGGTGGCGATTCG